>SKIX01000025.1 GCA_007116195.1 Marinospirillum sp.
CCCTTTGACCACGATGAAATGCTGGCAGCGGTTAACCACATCTTAAGCCAACATCGTCGCCAAAAAGAGCAAGCACAGCAAACAAGCGACACCCGCTCGCCCGCCCACCAGCAACAGCAAGACCTGGGCATGCTGGGCGAAAGCGATGTGATGCAGCAGGTCTTCCAACAAATTCGCAAGGTTGCACCCTATGATTGCCGCGTACTCATTTTAGGTGAATCAGGCACAGGTAAAGAGCTAGTCGCTCGCGCACTGCACCAGCTCAGTCCACGCAGCAGCAACCCCATCATCTCCGTCAACTGTGCTGCAATCCCTGAAACTCTGATCGAGTCTGAACTCTTTGGTCACGAGAAGGGGGCGTTTACCGGAGCCAACAGCAGCCGCAACGGCCTCATTGAAGCCGCCGACGGAGGTTCACTTTTTCTGGATGAAATTGGTGAGCTGCCTTTAGAGGCTCAAGCAAGGCTACTGAGGGTTTTGCAGGAAGGTGAAATCCGCCGCCTCGGCTCAGTTGAATCGCGCAAAGTGGATGTGCGCCTGCTAGCGGCGACTCATCGAGATATTAAAACACTCGTTGACCAAGGCAAATTCCGCTTAGATCTCTACTATCGCTTAAACGTTATAGAGCTGGAGCTACCCTGCCTGAGTGAGCGTGGCGATGATATTTTGCTACTGGCTGAAAGTTTACTGCAGCAAAGCTGCCAGCGTCTGGGCAAGCCCAGCGCACGTTTTTCCAAGTCAGCTAAAACTGCACTCCTGAGTTATTCCTGGCCGGGCAACGTGCGCGAATTAGAAAACCGGGTTGAACGCGCGGTTATTTTAGCCGAAGACACCCTGCTGCACGCAGAAGACTTACAACTACCTCAAGCCAACAACATTAAAAAAGCTAACTTCATCAGCAATCACTTTTCTGAACCTCAAGGTAAAACCAGTCAGTTTGCCGATGTCGAACATGACCCCGCTCACTTGCCAGCAGACGACCTTTCCCTGGAAGACTACTTTGTTCGCTTTGTCCGTGAAAATGAAGAAGCCATGAGCGAAACTGAGCTAGCTAAAAAGCTCGGCATTTCACGTAAATGCTTATGGGAAAGACGTCAACGCCTGGGCATACCCCGTCGCAAAACAACCACCAGCCGTTAGCCCAAACAGTGTTACCTATGACCCCACAGCTGTGTTTTCACCCCGCTTGCAGAGGTAACACTCCAGCCCCACATCACTTGACTCCAATCAAACAAAACATGCAAGTCAATGTTTTAAAAAGATTTTTATTTTTTTGGCACGCAATCCGCATTATATTTAGTCAAGAATAACAAGAACACCGGCGCTAGCTGTTCAGAAACAACAAAAACAAATCTGTCGCTAGCCGAACCGACTTTCTCAATAACAAAAACAACTGAAAGTCTGGTGAACGATCCCTGGTCACATAAGAACAACAACAATCACTGTGACTGGCTCTTCATAACAAAAATAACAAAGAGGTCAGGATCACCGGTCTTCAGCGTAAGCCGATGCCCAAGCACAAAAACAACAACAAGTGCCTAGTGCATCCCAAGAGCCAAACAATAACAAGAAGGCTCTGAGCAAAAGCCCAAGCTGAGGCTAAATTGTTTTGAATACGAGATGGTCAGCTTTATTAGGCTAATAAAAATAACAAAAGCTTTTTTGGTGACTGTGATGCGTATTCAGGGCGATCTAGAAACATCTCCCTAACAGGACAAGGATTGCCGCCACTCCACTCTTGACAAGGGGAAAGCTAAACCAGCTTTCCCCTTTTGTTTTTCTAACCAACAAAGCTTTGCCAGCTCTTGACTGTCAGTTAAACTGCTCTTTTGCCTGCCAACAGAAGATACTTGCTGATGCTTAAAGGATTCACCCGCTACCTTTCCAATCGCCTTAGCCGAAAAAAAACAGTCGCCCCTAAACAACTTATCTTGCCGCGTTCGGAACACCCAATCAGCCGCAGCGAGATTCATGAGGGTGCGCTCAAGGTTCTTTACCGCTTACACAAACAAGGTCATCAAGCATTTCTGGTAGGCGGTTGTATTCGTGACCGCTTGCTGGGCAAAAACCCAAAAGACTTTGATGTCGCAACCGATGCCACACCAGAAGAAGTCAACCAGCTTTTCCGTAACTCAAGAATTATTGGTCGGCGTTTTAAAATTGTTCACGTGCGTTTTGGCCGTGACCTAATTGAAGTGACCACCTTCCGCGGACAGGCTCCGCAAGCCAGCTCAGCTCAGCACAAGCAGTCAGAAGAAGGCATGCTCTTAAGAGACAATGTGTGGGGAAGCATTGAGGAAGACGCAGCAAGGCGAGACTTCACCATCAACGCGCTCTACTACAATATTGCTGACTTTGCTCTTTACGATTACACCGGTGGTTTAGAGGACTTAGCCAATAAACAGCTGCGCCTGATCGGTGATCCAGAAACCCGCTACCGTGAAGACCCCGTACGCATGCTTAGAGCTTTGCGGTTTATGGCTAAACTGGATTTTCAACTGGAAGAAAAAACAGCAGCTCCCATTAAAGAACATGCCGAGCTTATGCTGCAGGTTTCACCAGCGCGCCTTTTTGATGAAGTGCTGAAACTCTTTTTATCTGGGCAAGCTGTTACCACCTTCCATTTACTGCGCGAATACCACCTTTTTGAAATGCTTTTCCCAGCGACTGCAGAAGCCTTTCACACACGCCCAACCGCCCTGCCACTGGTTGAGCAGGCATTAGCCAATACTGACCGGCGTATCGCCGAACAAAGGCCAGTAACTCCAGCCTTTCTTTATGCGGCCTTACTCTGGCCCGGACTACAACAAATCTGGGAAGACCTGCAAAAGCGAGGAACCCCGCCCTTTCCTGCACTTCAACAAGCTGGCAACCGCTTATTGCAAAGACAAAGCCAGCATATCACCCTGCCAAAACGCTTTGCTTTTCCCATGCGAGAAATTTGGGATCTCCAACTCAAACTTCCCAAACGTCACGGCAAGCAGGCTTGGCGTTTACTCAGCGAGCCCAGGTTTCGTGCTGCCTATGACTTTTTATTACTGCGCGAAACAGCAGGCGAAGCAACAGAAGGCCTGGCTGGCTGGTGGACTGAGTTCCAAGAAACCGATGAAGCTGGGCAACAAAAGATGCTGGCTGATTTGGGTCGCTCTAAAGCCAAGACAACCAGCAAGCGTAGACGCAGACCTCGCAATAAAAAGCCTACACCACAACAGGAGTAAATAATGGCTTATGCATGGATAGGGCTTGGCAGCAACCTGAATAATCCTTTAGAGCACCTTCAGGCCGCTTTTACTGAGCTGAACGAACTAACAGCGACCCGCTGTTTAAAACAATCCAGTGTTTGGCGTAGCAAGCCCCTAGGGCCACAAAATCAACCCGACTTTTTAAACGCTGTCGCCCTGCTTGAAACCCAACTACAACCTTTACAGCTACTTGATCAGTTGCAGTGGCTAGAACAGCAACATCAACGTGTTCGCCTAGAGACCTGGGGACCACGCACTTTAGATTTAGACCTGCTGCTTTATGATCAGCTGGTTATGCAGCACCCCAGGCTTCAAATTCCTCACTCACAAATGCACCTACGTAGCTTTGTACTTAAACCCTTAGCTGAGCTTGCTAGTGAACTTTGCTTACCAAACCACGGCAAAATCAGTGACCTACTGATGCAGTTAGAAGCAACCGAGCCTGAAGACCAGGTGTTACCTCTGGAAGCAGCAGCCGCAGTTACCAACTAACAGCCAAGTTGGTTTTGACATTTAGGTTACCAGAGGTAACAATCTCCTTTCTCTGCCGAGCACCTAACATTGGAAGAGCACATGAAAGCAGTGACTATCAGTACCTTGAGACAACTCAAAGCTGACCAACAAAAATTCAGCGTCATCACTTGTTATGATGCGGCCTTTAGCCAGCGAATTAACGAAGCAGGCATCGAAGTCATCCTGGTCGGTGACTCTCTAGGCATGGTGCTACAAGGGCACGACTCGACTCTGCCCGTCACCCTAGATGATATGGTGTACCACACTCGTGCAGTCAAAGCTGGTAACAGCCGCTGCTTAATCATGGCTGACTTGCCTTTTATGTCCGATGCCAGCACTGAAGCTCTACTTGAAAAATCGGCTGCCTTAATGCGTGCTGGTGCACACCTAGTCAAAATAGAAGGAGATGCTCGGCTAGCTGCTGGGATCACCGAACTGGTTAATCGTGGTATACCCGTCTGCGCCCATCTGGGCCTAACTCCCCAGATGGTTAACCAGCTAGGCGGCTACAAAGTTCAGGGTCGAGGTGAAGCCGGACAGGCGCTCGTTGCGGCAGCCAAACAACTGGAAGCTGCTGGTGCCAGTCTAATCTTGCTAGAGTGCGTGCCCAGCGAGCTAGGTGAAGCTGTAACTCAGGCTGTTAACTGCCCGGTTATAGGAATAGGTGCTGGCCCTGCAACCGATGGTCAGGTACTGGTTCTTCATGACCTGCTTGGCATTACACCTGGAAAAACGGCCAAGTTTGTTAAAAACTTCATGCAGGACAGTAGCTCCATACCTGAAGCTTTAGCAGCTTATCACCAAGCGGTGAAAGCCGGAGACTTTCCAACAGCCGAGCACAGCTTTCAATGAACGGACAGCTTAAAAACTTTACTCGCTCGCAAGAACTACGCGAGCAGCTTAAAGAACTGCGCCTTCAAGGCCAAACACTCGCCTTGGTACCCACTATGGGTAATCTACACCAAGGGCATTTGCGCTTAATTGAAGAAGCCAAGCGCCAAGCAGATAAGGTAATAGCCAGCATCTTTGTTAACCCCCTGCAATTTGGACCCAATGAAGACTTTGCCAAGTATCCGCGTACTCTGGAAGCCGATATTGCAAAGCTAGAGTCAGCTGGGTGCGACCTCTTATTTAACCCTGACGTCGACGAGGTTTATCCACAGGGGCAAGAGCAGCAAACCCGAGTTCAGGTACCCCTTGTCAGCGATGGGCTTTGTGGGCACAAACGACCGGGCCACTTTGATGGTGTAGCAACGGTGGTAACCAAGCTATTTAACTTTGTGCAACCCGATATTGCCTGCTTTGGTCAAAAAGATTATCAACAACTGGCGGTTATTCGTAAGCTGGTTGCAGATTTGAACTTCCCTATACGTATTATCGGCGTACCCACACAGAGAACACCTGAAGGGCTGGCCTTATCATCGCGTAACAACTACCTCTCAGAAGAAGAAAGGCTTAAAGCTGCGGGGCTCTATGCCACACTGAAAGCCACTGGACAAAAACTGGCTTCTGGCAGGGTGCACTTTTATGAATTAACCCATTTGGCAAGAGCCCGCCTGGCTGAACTGGGCTTTTCTCCTGAGTATGTTGAAATACGCTCCCTGGATTTATCACCAGCTCAGCCAGATGCATCAAGCTGGGTTATTTTAGCTGCGGCCTATATGGGTAAAACGCGACTAATCGACAATTTAGTTGTGCACAAAGATAGCTAATTTACTGGACTCGCGGGCTACAACCCTGTATAAAGCGGCTCTGCCTGAACTTAACAAATTGCAGCTTGCCTTGGCAGGCAAAAAGAGGTTCTTTGATCATGCAAACTATTCTGCTTAAAGCCAAACTCCACCAGGCTCGTGTGACACATGCGGTACTGGAATATGAAGGCTCCTGCGCCATAGATGGTGATCTTCTGGACATGGCCGGCCTGCATGAATATGAGCAAATTCAAATTTACAACCTGGAAAACGGCGAACGCTTCACCACTTACATTATTCGTGGTGAGCCAGGTTCAGGCATCATTTCTGTTAACGGTGCTGCTGCTCATCTAGCCAGTGTCGGTGACCGAGTGATTATTTGTGCTTATGCCAACTTTACTGAAGCCGAGCGCGTCAAGCATAAGCCAGCACTTATTTACATGGCCGAAGGTAACGCAGTCAGCCATACCAGCAACGCCATACCGGTTCAGGTTGCTTAAACTTCTTTAGCAGACCGCTCAACTACGACCAAAGAGGCAGTCATTAGACTGCCTTTTTTAGTTGCTAGTCTATCCTTTTGCTTCTGTCATCTGTTAACTTGTCAGCATCAGTTTTGCAGCGCAATAAGGGGTTCCACCCCGATATTCCTAACAGGAGAAGAGACTATGCAAGATGTCGTTTTAGTAGCTGCGGGTCGTACCGCTATTGGTGGGTTTGGCGGTTCACTTGCAAGTGTGGCACCACACCAGCTGGGCGCCACCGTAATCAAAGGCCTGCTGGAAAAGTCTGGCGTTAAACCCGAGCAAGTAGACGAAGTCATCTTAGGCCAGGTTTTAACCGCAGGCTGTGGACAAAACCCTGCTCGCCAAGCCATGATTCATGCAGGACTACCTGAAACCACCCCGGCAATGACGATTAACAAGGTTTGTGGCTCAGGCTTGAAAGCCCTGCACTTGGCCACCCAGGCCATTCGCTGTGGTGACGCAGAAATCATTATTGCGGGCGGTCAGGAAAATATGAGTCAATCGCCGCATATTCTACCCAACTCACGCAATGGCCAGCGCATGGGTGATTGGAAAGCCCAGGACACCATGATTGTCGACGGTCTCTGGGATGCCTTCAATGACTACCACATGGGCATTACTACAGAAAACATTGTAGAGAAATTTAATATCAGCCGTGAAGACCAGGATGCTTTCGCAGCCGCTTCCCAGGCCAAAGCCTCTAAAGCTGTTAAAGAAGGCCGCTTTAAGGATGAAATCATTCCTGTCACCATCCCACAGCGCAAAGGTGACCCCATCGTATTTGATACCGATGAAGGCCCGCGCGATGTCAGCGTCGATAAACTTGCCAGCATGCGCCCTGCCTTCAAAAAAGATGGCACTGTCACGGCAGGCAATGCTTCTTCAATCAACGATGGTGCAGCAGCAGTTATCCTTTGCTCAGCAAAAAAAGCTGAAGAGCTGGGGTTACCTGTACTCGCTAAAATTACAGCCTACTCCTCTGCTGGCGTTGACCCTACCATCATGGGCACAGGTCCCATTCCCGCCACACAAAAGTGCCTGGAAAAAGCTGGCTGGGACATCAACGAGCTCGACTTGGTAGAAGCCAACGAGGCCTTTGCAGCTCAAGCTCTCTGTGTTAACCGCCAACTCGGCTGGGATACGGACAAGGTTAACGTCAATGGCGGCGCTATTGCACTCGGTCATCCCATAGGAGCCTCAGGTTGCCGTGTGCTGGTTACCCTAGTACATGAAATGCAAAAACGTGATGCTAAAAAAGGCCTAGCCACGCTTTGTATTGGTGGTGGTCAAGGGGTTGCTCTAGCAGTAGAGCGCTAAGCAAGCCCGCAGTCTAAATAGAAAAACCAAAAACGAAAGACCCAGCCTAAAAGCTGGGTCTTTTTTTATTGCTAACTAAACCTAAGCCTTAGCTTTCAGGGTTTTCTGCAGCAAAAGCCTGACGATCTTCATCAGTGACTTCTTTAATCGACAGCTTAACGCGGTTGCGATTATCGATATCGATCACCTTAACCAGAAC
>SKIX01000172.1 GCA_007116195.1 Marinospirillum sp.
AATGTGCTGGCGCGCCTGGGTGCTGGGTTTGATATCGTTTCGGTTGGTGAACTAGAGCGAGTACTCGCTGCTGGCGGCGACCCAGCCAAGGTGGTGTTTTCTGGTGTTGGCAAGCAGGCCCATGAGATACGTCGTGCTCTAGAGGTTGGCATCAAGTGCTTTAATGTGGAGTCACTACCTGAGCTGGAGCGTATTGAGTGCCTGGCTGAAGAAATGGCCGTCACTGCACCGGTTTCGATTCGGGTTAATCCTGATGTTGACCCTAAAACTCACCCCTATATTTCGACAGGCCTGAAAGCCAACAAGTTTGGCATCGGCTTCGAGCAGGCACGCCAGGTCTATCGTCAGGCAGCTGAAATGCAACACCTGCAAGTCGTTGGCGTCGATTGCCATATAGGCTCACAAATCACCCAAATTGAGCCTTTTCTTGATGCGCTCGACCGACTACTGGTTCTAATTGACCACTTGCAAGAAGATGGCATCGAACTGCAGCACCTGGACCTGGGCGGTGGCTTGGGTGTGCGCTACAGCAATGAAACTCCCCCTCTGCCTTCCGCCTATGTTCAAGCACTGCGCGAGCGCCTGGCTGGCCGCGACTTTGAGCTAATCTTTGAGCCAGGCCGCGCCATTGCAGCCAATGCAGGCATCCTGGTGACTCGTGTTGAATACTTAAAAGAAGGCCAAGAAAAACACTTTGCCATCGTCGATGCAGCGATGAACGACCTGTTGCGACCTGCACTTTATGATGCCTGGCAAGAAATTATTCCTGTTTGCCCCAGGCAAGACGAGGCGACTAAACGCAGTTGGGATGTTGTCGGCCCTGTTTGCGAAACAGGCGATTTTCTCGGCAAGGATCGTGAGCTGGCGCTCAAACCCGGTGACCTTTTGGCTGTTCGCTCTTCGGGTGCTTATGGTTTTGTTATGGCTTCCAACTACAACAGTCGCAACCGTCCTGCAGAAGTCATGGTAGACGGTCAACAGTGGCACCTGGTCCGCCAGCGTGAAAGCTATGAACAGCAGATGGCTGGCGAGTTCACCCTGCCCAGGGAGGCTTAAGCTGCATGCTGCTCCACTTTACCAAAATGCATGGACTAGGCAATGACTTCGTCATGGTTGACCTTATCAGCCAAAAGGCCCGTTTAAGAACAGAGCAAATCCGACGCTTAGCCGACCGCCATTTTGGTATTGGCTTTGATCAACTGTTGACGGTTGAAGCCCCTTCAACCCCCGACCACGACTTTCGCTACCGTATTTACAATGCGGATGGCTCAGAGGTAGAAAACTGTGGCAATGGTGCACGCTGCTTTGCCGTTTTTGTACGTGATCGCAAGCTAACCAGCCAATCACTCATTCGCGTCGAAACCCAGGGTGGCTCACTTAGCTTGCAAGTCCATGAAGATGGCCAGGTCACAGTCAACATGGGCGTGCCCCGCCTGGAGCCAGCGCAAATTCCTTTTAATGCCAAAGAATTTGCACCGAGTTACCCGGTTCACCTAGCTCAAGAAGCTGTTCAGCTAGGTGCGGTATCTATGGGCAACCCTCATGCCGTGTTACGTGTTGATAACGTCGATACCGCTGAAGTAGAGCGCCTGGGCCCTCTTTTGGAAAGCCACCCTGCTTTCCCTAACAGAGTAAATGTGGGCTTTTTGCAAGTACAGTCCAGAACTCAAGGCCGCTTAAGGGTTTATGAGCGAGGCTCTGGCGAAACGCTAGCCTGTGGTAGTGGTGCCTGCGCAGCTATGGTCAGCGGTTATCTGCAGGGCTGGTTTGATACCTGTGTTGACTTGCAATTACCTGGCGGGCATTTGCAAATCGAATGGCAGGGAGAAGGCCAGCCGGTCATGATGAAAGGGCCAGCAAAAAAAGTATTTGAAGGGCAAATTTACCTATGAACCAGCTCAATGCCTCAGCAGTCGAGCAGTGGCTGATCGCCAACCCAGACTTTTTTCTTGGGCGTGAGCAGCTACTGAGCAGCCTGCAACTTAACCACGCTTGTGGCGATGCCGAGTCTTTACTTACTTATCAGCTCAAATTATTACGTGATCAAGTCAACCAGCAGGAAGAGCGCTACCAGGAACTTCTAGGCAATGCGCGAGACAATGAAAAACGCCTGCGTCGTATCGAACGTTTACTGGTTAGCCTGCTGGAAACGCAAACAACCGAAGAACTGGTAACCGTGTTATCAGAACGCCTGAAAGAAGATTTCCGCTTGCCTTATCTTAAAATCTGGAGCTACACCAACTTAAATAGCCTGCCCAGAGCCCAGGATACTCTAGCTAAAGCTCAGCAGCAGCTATTAGACCAACAACAAGCCTGCTGCTTAGAGTTAGATTCAGAGCTGAAAAGCCTTTTAGGGTTCGAGCAACAAAATGCTAACTCGGCCGCTTTGTGCTTGTTGAGCCATACCCGCCCTCTGGGTTTAATGGTTCTTGCCCACCCTAATCCTGGTCACTTTCGTCACCAGGATACTCGCTTTATTGAATACCTGGGCAGTATCGTTAGTCGCCTGCTATCAAAGGATCGTCGCTACTTTGATCAGACGCGCTCTGGCTAGGCCAAGCCAACCAAAGATCTAGCTTTTGCCAGGCTTCGCCTTGACCCTCTCCCTTAAGCGATGAAAACAGCTGAACGCTAAACTCACCCTCCAAAGCTTGCAGCTCCTGCTTAACAGCTAGCAGCTGCTGCTTGGCTGGCCCACGTTTTAATTTATCTGCTTTGGTTAACAAAACATGTACTGGCAGATTACGTGAACGGGCAACCTCAAGCAGCTGCACATCAAAGTCGGTTAGCGGATGCCGCACATCCATCATCATCACCATACCTTGCAAGCACTGGCGCTCGCTAATATAGGCACCCAAATGCTTACCCCATTCACGGCGCATCGCTTCAGGCACCTTGGCATAACCATAACCAGGCAGGTCAACCAAGCGACGCTCAGTATCCAGGCTAAAAAAGTTAATCAGCTGCGTGCGGCCCGGTGTTTTACTGGTTCGAGCCAGCTGATGACTGGTTAAACAGTTAATAGCACTGGACTTTCCTGCATTAGAACGACCGACGAAAGCGATCTCCAAGCCCTCATCTGCCGGGCATTCTTTTAAGGTAGGCGCTGAAATTAAAAACGCCGCCTGAGCAAAGTGTTTTGGCTGCTGCTGGGGACTAGGACGCTTTTTGGGTTCATAGATAATCGTCTTGGTTGGCTTCTTTTTTTTACGCTGACGCTGCATGAATAACCCCTGGCGGGTAAATTAAATAGAAGGGATAAGGCAACTAGCATTCCAGTTAGCTCAAGCCTTAGCTATAATGCGGTAACTTTAAGGTGATAGTTTATCACTGGACGTCCGTAGGTGCTAAGCACCCTAAGAGCTGGAGTCTTTTGCCAGCCATCGGGCGGCAGCTTTCCAAAGACTAGCAAATGATGAGAATGGACGAACGATGAAAAAACTACTTTTTGGCTTGACCCTCGCAATCAGCACCCTAAGTTTTGCTCATGCAGGCGACCCCGTTGCCGGTGAACAAAAAGCAGCCGTTTGTGCCGCCTGTCATGGTGCGACTGGCATCAGTAGCGTTGCCCAGTGGCCCAATCTTGCCGGTCAAGGTGCTCGTTACCTAACCGAACAAACCATTGATATTCGTGATGGCCGCCGCCCTGTTCCTGAAATGGTGGGTATCGTTGATCATTTAACCGATCAAGATATCCGTGATATCGCCGCCTTCTATGAGCGCCAAGCAGCTAATGTAGGCCAAGCCAACGAAGAACTGGCTATGCGTGGCCGTGATCTTTATCGCGCTGGCGATATTGCTAAGGGCATTCCTGCCTGCGCAGCTTGCCACGCACCCAATGGTAAAGGCAACGCACCCGCTGCCTTCCCTTCAGTATCCGGCCAACACGCCACCTATGCCATTAATCAGCTGAAGGCTTTCCGTAGCGGTGAACGCGACAATGATCCTAATGCCATGATGCGCATCATTGCCGAAAAAATGACTGATGCAGAAATTGAAGCCGTTGCTGAATACATGTACGGCCTGCACGGCACCAACCGTTAATAGCCGCCTATAAAAAAGGGGCTTAGGCCCCTTTTTGTTTGGAGAAAGCCCATGCTGTTGATACGTTCCTGCCTGCTTCTGGTGACTTTATTGCTGTCATCCAGCCTGTTGGCAAGTGGTTATAGCACCCTGAATGAGCCTGTGCGTCCTCAGGTTGCAGCAGACAAGGTTGAAGTAACTTCAATTTTTTCTTACACCTGCCCTTTCTGCTATCAACTAGAACCTCAACTTGAAACCTGGGCTTTAGGGCTAGATGACGACGTTGAGCTGGTTTATCTGCCCGCTGCCTTTAATGCCCAATGGGAACATCTGGCACGTGCCTTCTATATAATGGATGCTTTGGATATTAAAGATCAGGCCCACATGGCGCTTTTTGATCGTATCCATCAAGATCGTGCCAACCTTAACAGTCAGCGTGCTTTGCGCAATTTTTTTGCGGATTTCGGTATTGATGGCCAAGAAGTAGACCGCCTTTACTCAAGCTTTGGGGTTGAAAGCCAATTAAACCGTGACAAATCTCGCCTAAGAGCTTATCGCATCACAGGGGTTCCAGCACTGGTTATTGATGGCCGTTATGTTGTCGATGGTAACTCTGCAGGCAGCCTCAGCAACATGCTGCGTGTTGCAGAAGACTTAATTGAGCAGGTACGTCAACAGCGCTAACAGCGTTTAGCCAGGGTAGACCTTCTGGTTACAGGCTGAAACGGACAAGGCTGCCAGATCCATCTATTATGGCAGTATCTCATCGACTCAGGACGCACGGTATTGACTGTGAATACCTCAGAAGATTTACATGGACAGACATCACGCAACCTTGCTTCGCAACAGAAATCTGTTGAAGATGAAGTCAAGGAAAGTCGAGCTGCGCGTGAAAAAGAGCGCCTTCTTTGGGAAGAAGAAGAGCGTCAACGTAAAATAGCTGAGCGCGAACAGGCAGAGAAAGAACGCCAGGAAGCCGAGCGGCGTGGGCTTTATGCCGAACTAGAGGGTATGGATTACGACCTCCTCTCTTTAATTGATTACCCTACAGACCATGAAGTTTTTGCTGCTAAGCGTGCCCGAACTCTCTGGTTTGTTGCCCTAGGCTCAGCTCTTTTTCTTTTCCTTGCCAGCTTATTAAGCCTAACTAGCCCTTGGGTAGGTGGTATTGCTGGCGGCATCGCTTTCGTCCTCTGGCTAACGCATGGCGCGGGTATGATGTCTTATTTCCCATCACTAAACCGCTACCCCCAACTGGTTACCCACCGCAAAAAACTAAAGCGTGAGCTAATCGAATACATACGCAATATTGAAGGCCGGCTAGGTTATATTCACCGCATTTACCCTCTGGTCGAATACAACCCTCGCTTGGGTGCGCGCCGCTTTAAACGCTTGGCACTTATGTCGCGCGAACACACTCTTTTAGCTAATTTAAAGACCTTGCAAGACACCAAAAACTATCACGAGTTTATGGTTGAAGCCTTAAAAGGCTACCAAGAGCTACTGCAAAAAGAAAAAGAAGATGCTTTCGTCGCTTCTATGGACTTCGATCCTGATCAGCTGGCTGAAGATGCCAAGGAGCACGAAGAAGACGCAGCAAGCAGTCCAGAGAAAACTCAAGCGACTGAAAACCCAGAAGCTGCAGCTAGCTCAGAAACCAGCAAACCTGCTGAAACCCCAACTGAAAATAAAAATTCGCCTTAAAGCCCTTAGCCTGCTAGCATTGCTATACACTAGCTATACAAATGCTTGCAGGAGTCAGGTTATGTCTAGGCTTGTTGGCTTTCATGGTTTTTTAATTGGGTTGGCACTTGTCTTATCAGCTCTCGCCTGGCCTGCTAATGCTCAGGTAAAAATTGAGGGGGTCACCTTCGATAAGCAACTGAGCGGCAACCCGCCGTTAGAGTTACAGGGTTACGGCCTCTTACGTTATCGCCTGATCATCAAAGCTTATGTAGCCGCTTACTATCAAAGCCAACTGGATGCCCCGCTAACCGACCCGCTTACCTCAAGAAAGCTAATCATTGAGTACTTTCATGCTATCAAAGCAGAAGACTTTGCCCGCGTTACCCTTGAAGGTGTGCAACAGAATACAACTGCAGAAGTTTTTACTGCTATTGAAGATGACCTAGAGGCTTTTTTACAAAGCTACCAAGCCGTGCAACCAGGAGACCGCTATACGCTAAGCTGGCATCCTGAACAGGGGTTAAGCCTGAGTCTTAACCAAACACAATTAATTAACTTTGATAACGCCAAACTAAGTCAGGCTTTATTCGCTATTTGGCTAGGCGACCAACCCGGTGACCGACGCTTGAAAGAACGCCTGCTCGGCCGAGGTTAAAGAGGCTTTAAACCTACTTTAACAATGGTATCACCCTCAACCGCTACCACCACCCAAAGAATACCGTGCCACTCCATCTGGTCACCCACGACTGGGTGCCCACCGAAACGGCGAGTTAAAAACTCGCCCAATGACAGCTCCACTTGGTCAGAACTCAAGGTCAAGCCATAAAGCTCAGCGACATCTTTCAGCGGTGCGCCACCATCCAGAGTAAAGTCGCCAAAGAAATTACGCGCCTTCTCCTTCTTAGGCGCTGGCTCTTCATTAAACATTTTACTAAAAACCGGAAGATCAGCATCTCGCCCGATAATACACAAGAGGTCATTTTGCTTTAGCTGTGTACTGCCCGAAGGGTGAATCAACTGCTTATCCCTAAATAGAGCTCCAATACGCGCTCCCGATGGAAAACGTAGCCGCCTTAGCTCTACACCTTCAAGACTTTCACTTTTAACGGTATAAACAAAAGCTTCATAATCATTTTCGGGAAACACACCCAACTGGGTGCGCTTGCGTGGTGCAAAGGTCTCGGGCACCTCAACTTTAAGCTTCTTTGCCATCCACGGCAGGCTGGTGCCCTGAACCAACAAGGAAATCAACACGACATAGAAAGCAATATTAAAAAACAGATCGGCATTTTCAGCCCCGGCAATCACTGGGAAAATTGCCAAGACAATGGGCACAGCACCGCGCAGCCCCACCCAGGAAATAAACGCCAGCTCACGTCTGCTGAATTTGAAGAAGGGGGCAATACACAAGAAAACGGCCAGGGGCCTGGCAATAAAAATCAGCCCCAGCGCCAGCAGGGTGGCCGGCAGAGCAATCGCTAGCATCTCATGTGGCGAGACCAGCAAACCCAGTATCAAAAACAGACCGATTTGGCTTAACCAGGCCAGACCATCATGCACAGGTAAAATATGCTCCAGCTGGGGGCTACGGCTATTACCCAGTATCAAGCCCGCCAGATAGATCGCCAAAAAACCACTGCCGCCCAGCAGATTGGTCGCGGCAAACAGCCCCAAGCCTGCACCCGTGACCAGCAGCGGGTAAAGCCCCGTTGGCAGGCTCACGGATTTAAGTACCCGCGCAAACAGCCAGCC
>SKIX01000239.1 GCA_007116195.1 Marinospirillum sp.
ATGGTCAGCTGGTGGGTCAGGGTGCTCACTTAAAAGCGGGCGAACCCCATGCCGAAGTTTATGCACTGCGTCAAGCCGGTGAGCTGGCTAAGGGTGCCGACGCCTATGTCACCCTCGAGCCCTGCAGCCATCATGGGCGCACCCCTCCTTGTGCCGAAGCGCTCATTAAAGCTGGAGTAAGGCGGGTTTTTGTTGCTATGCAAGATCCTAACCCACTGGTCTCAGGGCGCGGCGTCGCCTTGCTGGAAGCTGCAGGTATTCCTGTAGTGGCAGGCCTATTGGAAGACCAGGCGCAGGCCTTGAACGCAGGCTTTATTCAAAGAATGCAAACAGGGCGACCTAGGGTGCTGGCCAAGCAGGCCATGAGCTTGGATGGTCGCACAGCGATGGCATCGGGTGAGTCGCAATGGATTACTGGCCCTGAAGCTCGGGCAGATGTGCAGCGCCTGCGCGCTGAAAGCTGTGCAGTGGTTACTGGAATTGCTAGTCTGCTGGCGGATAATAGCCGCCTTAATGTGCGAGCGCCCGAGTGGGCGGATAACCCAGATTTCACGCAACCCTTGCGGGTAGTGCTAGACTCTCAGCTAAGAACGCCGGCTCAGGCCGCGATTTTTCAGCAGCCAGGTAGTACACTGGTGGTTACCAGTGAAGTGGCACTGGCAAACAACTTACAGCAGCTTCAAGCTTTGCAGGCTGCGGGTGCAGAGGTTACTTGCTTACCCCTGGCCGCCAGCGGAGGCTTAGACTTATCTAAGCTGTTAGATTTATTGGGTCAACGACAGTGCAATCAGTTGCTTGTTGAAGCTGGTGCGCGCTTGACCGGTGCTTTTGTTCAACAGCAACTGGTCGATGAACTCTGGCTTTATATGGCCCCTAAATTTCTTGGTCATCAGGCGTTAGGGCTATTGGAAATGCCAGGACTGAATACTCTGGCTGCCTGCCCACAAATGCAGGTGGTCGATGTGCGTGCCCTGGGTGCTGACTGGCGTTTTCAGTTACGCCCTGCAGAATCGAATTGAATTCAAGAGAGCATTATGGCTTTAAATACGATTGAAGAAATTATTGAAGACATCCGCCAGGGCAAAATGGTGATCCTGATGGACGATGAAGATCGCGAAAATGAAGGTGATTTAATCATCGCTTCAGAAAAGGTTCGCCCAGAAGATATCAACTTCATGGCTCGCCATGCTTGCGGTCTGATCTGTATGACGATGACCTCGGCACGTTGCAGTCAGTTGGATCTACCGCTCATGGTCGATAGTAATGAAGCCCAGTTTGCCACTAATTTTACCGTTTCGATTGAGGCGGCCGAAGGTGTCACCACGGGTATTTCAGCGGCTGATCGTGCCAAAACGGTTCAGGCAGCGATTGCGCGTAATGCACGACCTGAAGATATCGTTCAGCCTGGCCATATTTTTCCTTTGCGTGCTCAAGCTGGTGGGGTATTGCAAAGGGCTGGGCATACTGAAGCGGGTTGCGACCTGGCTCAGTTAGCTGGCTTTGAACCCTCATCAGTGATTGTTGAAATTATGAATGCTGATGGCACCATGGCACGTCGGCCTGACTTGGAAAAATTTGCTGAAGAACACGACCTGAAAATTGGCACCATTGCTGACTTAATTCACTATCGAGTCATTAACGAAACCACGGTCGAAAAAGGCGAAACCTATAAACTGGACACAGAGCAGGGTGAGTTTCAGGTTACGGCTTTCCACGATCAAGTACAGGGTGGGACGCATCTGGCCCTGGTAAAGGGGCAGCCTTCACCCGATAAGCCAACGCTGGTGCGTGTGCATCAAACTGAGATTTTTCGTGATCTGCTGGAAGCCAAGAACCCTGGCAAACAAAGCTGGAGTCTGAAGCGCTCATTGCAGCGCATCGCCGAAGAAGGTGAGGGCGTCGTGGTGTTGCTGGATAACCAAGCTGCGCGCCCGAATCTGGAGACTCGCCTTAAGCGCTTTTTAGGCTTGGAGCGTGAAGTAAGAACAGCTAACCAGGATGGTGCAGGCACCTACTTAACCATAGGAACGGGTGCGCAAATCTTACGTGAAGTAGGTGTTGGAAAAATGCGCCTGCTGTCCTCTCCGTTAAAATTCGGTGCGCTTTCCGGCTTTGACTTGGAAATTGTAGAAACTTTAAGCGCTGATTAAGGCACAAAACGCCTTAACTGTTGGCCAAATCAATAGATGAGATAGAAGATAATGCAGGACATTACCCAGACTGAAGGACAATTACATGCAGCTCAAGGCCGCTTTGTGCTGGTCGTTGGGCGTTTTAATAACTTTGTTGTGGAAAGCTTAGTTGCTGGTGCAGTCGATACCCTTAAACGCCACGGCCTAGGTGCTGAGCAGCTAGAGATCGTTCGTGCTCCAGGAGCCTGGGAGCTGCCGTTAGCCGTGAAACGGGTTTTGAAAACTCGCCAGCCAGCGGCGGTCATTGTACTCGGTGCAGTCATTCGCGGTGGCACGCCGCATTTTGAATATGTTGCTGGTGAATGCAACTCAGCCTTGGGTAGCCTGATGATGGAAACTGAAGTACCCATAGCTAACGGTGTGCTGACCGTGAACTCGATTGAGCAAGCGATAGAGCGCTCGGGTACGAAAATGGGCAACAAGGGTTCTGAGGCGGCTGAAGCGGCGCTGGAAATGGTTAACCTGCTGCAGACTCTGGATAATTGAAATGACCTCGCAGAAAAAGCGTAAGCCTTCTCGCACCGAGCAGCGACGTGCTGCTCGCCAACTGACCTTACAGGCACTTTACCAGTGGCAAATCAGTGGTAATGCCATGCATGAAGTTGAAGCTCACATACGTGCAGCCTTGCCTGATGATGGGCTGGAAAGTCACGAGGATATTACTGAAGCTCTTAAGGTTGCTGACCTAGCCTATTTTCACGAGCTAGCGAAAAATATTCCTGTTTGCCAGCAGGATTTAGATGCCGGTTTTGCGCCTTTTTTAGACCGCCGAGTTGAAGACCTGGACCCTATCGAGTTAGCTTTGCTGCGCTTGGGGAGCTATGAATTAACCCAGCGCCTGGATGTGCCTTACCGTGTGGTTATTAACGAAGCTGTTGAGCTGGCCAAGCGCTTCGGTGGAACGGATAGCCATAAATACATTAACGGCATTTTAGATAAGCTGGCGCTTAGAGCGCGTGCAGTTGAAGTGCAGGCCAGACGTTCTTCATAGCAGCTTTTGTTAGCCGTCACTAAGGATTACGAATGGATGAGTTTGCACTAATTCGGCGTTTTTTTACTGGAATAGGCCCGCAGTTACCTGAGGTCATCACCTCAGTCGGGGATGACTGTGCACTCTTGCAGCTAGCTGCCAATGAGCAACTGGCTTTATCCATAGATACCTCGGTTGTTGGCCGTCACTTTCCTGAAGCTGCTGATCCTTGGGCGATTGGCTGGCGCTGTTTAGCGGTTGCTTTATCAGACCTGGCTTCCATGGGTGCCAGGCCTGTCGGCTTTACCTTGGCTATTACGCTACCAGAAGCGGATGAGGCCTGGCTCAGTGCTTTTAGCCAAGGGCTGGCGGCTCTGGCAAAACAAGCTCAGTGCCCTTTAATCGGTGGGGATACTACACGCGGTCCGCTGACTTTAAGCGTTCAAGTTCAGGGTGCGGTTCGTCAGGGCAAGCTGTGGAAGCGTTCAGGTGCCCGCCCTGGCCAAGTAATTGCTGTGTTGGGTAAGCTTGGCTGTGCTGCAGCAGGCTTGCAAAGCATTCAAGAAAACCCTGAGCGTCTGGCTGATCGCCATTCATGGAATAAATTAGAGCAAGCCTACTTATTACCTGTTCCTCTGTTGCAAGAAGCGCAACGCCTGCTCCAAGGTGCCAATATTAGCGCTGCAATAGATGTTTCCGATGGTCTTTTAGCCGACTTGCAACACCTGCTGGCCGCCTCAGCCGTGGCAGCTGAACTGGATATGAACCAGTTGCCTTTAGAGCCTGAGCTGTTAACTAAGCTAGGGCGCACCCTGGCTGTTGATGCGGTTCTTCATGGCGGGGATGACTATGCTTTGCTGCTGACTCTGGATGAGGCTGACTTTCCTTTGGCTCGTAGCCTTTGTCCTGGTTTGAAGCGAATAGGCCGAATTGTTAAAGGGGCTGGTGTGCGTTCATCTGAGGGTGAAGCCATAGAGCCACGAGGCTACAACCACTTCGATGAACAGGATTCTGCATGAATAAAGCTCCTGCCAGCGTTTGGAAAAACCCAATCCATTTTTTGGCTTTTGGTTTAGGCAGTGGTGCAGCCCCCTGGGCTCCTGGAACCTTTGGAACTCTTGCTGCAATTCCAATTTACTTTTTGCTGGCGACCCTGCCCTTAGGGCTTTATGCCGCTTTAGTCCTTCTGGCCTTTGGGGTCGGTTGCTGGTTGTGTGAAAAAACCTCAGAAGACTTGGGCGTACATGATCACAGTGGCATTGTTTGGGATGAATTCGTTGGCTACTGGCTAACCATGCTCGCCTTGCCTGTGTCTTTAGGCTGGGCACTAGCAGGGTTTGTCTTGTTTCGTTTCTTTGACATTATCAAGCCCTGGCCTATTCGCTGGGCTGATCGGCGTGTTGATGGCGGTTTTGGCATTATGATCGATGATGTCTTGGCAGCGGTTTATGCGGGTGCCCTATTGCACTTAGCCAACTTTCTTTTGAACTGAAGTGGAAATAAGTCTAAACAAGGAGTTTTGATTATGAAAAAGCGATTAGGCGTTAGCCTTCTTTTAGGGGTTATTGTTTGGGTTGGAGCCAGTGCTTATGTAGGTAAAACCTTTATTAATGAAATGGATGCGGCGCTTGAGCAGGCGGCAGAAGATCCTCGGGTCAGACTATTAACTCAAGAGCAGGAGCAGGGCTGGCTGCAATCATCCGGTACGCTGACTTGGGCCTACCAGTTAGACCTGGAGACTGAGCTACTGATAACCAGCCATTGGCAAGCGGCCCACCGCCCGGCTTGGGTTAGTTTTTCTGGAACGACTGCTCTTTTGGTTAACCAGGATGGAGAGCCGCAGTTGGATCTATTGGATCATCTGGATTTACAGCCGATTGCTTTTCATGGTCAAGCTGGGTTAAGAAAAATGACCCTGCAGATGCCTTTACAGCCTCTGGCGGTTGCCGAGGAGCATTATCATATTGAATTCTCGGGCGGTGAGTTGCAGCTGGATTATGCCTATGCTTCAGGTAAGCAGGTGGGTAAATTCACTACTGACTTGCTGCGCCTCGGTGGTGGGCAGTTTGATCCCTCCAAGCTGGATCTGGAAGGTTTGCAATTAAACTGGTCGCAGCAGGGTGTTTATCCCTGGGTAAGGGGTGACCTGAGCTTGCAGCTACAGCGGTTATTTTTTTCTGGTGCCCAGGGTGAAGTTAGTTTTGCTCAACCCTGGCTTAAACAAACACTGAACCTGGACTCAGAGCACTTTGATCTGAGCTTAGAGCTAACCAGTGGCGAAGTGTCATCTTCCGGAAACGAGCTAGGCCAGCTGGATCTCGCCTTTTCCACCGATCATTTCGATGGCCAGGCAATGGCAGATTTAGTCGCTTTTTTCGGGCAGGAAGCTGATTGGCAGGCACTGGATGAAGAAGCCATGCAGCCTGCACTGGATTCGCTTAATCGTTTGTTGGAAGGTTCGCCGGCTTTGAACCTGGACCAGCTGGATATTACCCTGCTGACCCCTTTTTCGATTAGCCAAAAAGCTCAAGGCAGTGCTCGCTTTGATGGCCGTCACCTGCCGACTGATTATTTGCACCGGGTGGCTCGTGGTGAAATTAGCGAGGAAGATTTCGCCAAGCGCTTTCGTTTAGAGCTTTTGTTTGACCAGATCAACCCTGAGCTGCTGATGCTGGTGGGGATTCCACCCTTTATGCTGGATTCAAGTGCCGCCAAGCAAAGCTTGGTTTGGGAAGCGGGCGAACTGCGTTTGAATGGTGAGCGTTTACCCTTCTAAGTGATAGAAAAAAGCCGCCGAGGTTTTAAACTCTGGCGGCTTTTGCACATTAAGAAGGTTAATCAGTCTTCATCAAAGTCATACTCATCTTCTAGCTGCCTTTTTAGCCGACGCTCCTCAAGTAGAGCTTCTATCATACGGCGTTTGGCAATAGGGGTGCCGTCCCTGTTGGTCAAGCTGTCTTTGCTGACCACATCCAATTCATAATCATCGTCGTTGACGGCTACATCGTAGTCATCGTCATCGTAAGAGACTTCTTCACGACCCATGGCTTTAGCTGCTCCAGTTATTAACTCTAACAGCTATATAGGGCTTTTTTGTCAGCTTGACAAGATTTTATTTAACTTTTTTCCAGCGCTGCTCTTAGCTCCATTAGTTCAGTGACATCTTTTTGTACGCCAATGAAATAGGTGAGCTGATCTTGATCGTTGTACACTGGCGTTATGGATAGCTCATTCCAGAAAAGGCTGCCATCTTTGCGGTAATTACGCAGCACCTGGCGGCAAGGCTTACCTTCTCGAATTGCATCACGTATGGCTCTAAGTGCATCCTGGTCTCGGTCTTCGCCTTGTAGAAAGCGACAGTCCTGGTAGAGGATTTCATCTGCTGAGTAGCCCGTCAGCTTTTCAAAGCCTTTATTAACGTAAATAAGGATGTTTTCATCACCTTCCTGTTCGGCAATGACAATGCCATCTTGCGACTCATTAACGACGAGCTCCAGCAGTTGTGGGCTAATCAAGGGCTTAGCTTTCATGGGAATCCTTACATTGCTTGGCATTCAAGCTAGTAACTATGCAATTAGTAGCAAAAAAATTCAATCTCATAAAAAAGGGAAGCTGGTTTAGCTTCCCTTAATAAAGAAATTGAATGACTAGGAAACGGCCATAACCTGTAAAGGTAACTCCTCATCCGTGTCCAGACCCAGTAAGCTTCGCAAGTCGGCTGGGTTGCTGAGCAGATCTTGCAAACTGTAATCATCTAGAACCGATAAAAAAGCTTGCTGCGCTTTTTGCATAACCGGTTTAAGGTCACAAGCACCAGCAATAGGGCAGGTTAATTTTTTGCAGTCGACAACCTCAAGAGTGGTTTCAAAGTCTCTAACCAGAGTGCCTAGATGCACTGCTTGAGCAGGTTTATCTAAACGCAGGCCACCGTACTTACCTCGAACCGTTTGGATATAGTCTCTCTGGCCGAGCTTGTGAACGATCTTCATTAAATGGTTGCGAGAGATGTCAAAATGCTCAGCGATATCACTAATGGTGACGAGGCGGTCATCAGGCTGAATGCCTAAAAACATCATTACACGAATGGCATAGTCCGTTTGTCGAGTTAATTGCATGATTTTTCCTCCGTGGATACTACTGACCCAGGCTTGGGGCTTCCTAATCGATCAGTCATGTCATAGGCCTTGGTGATGTTAGTCGTAACTATCTTATCAGCCTCAGCCGTTAAAGATGTGTGCTTTTGCAAGCAATTAATACA
>SKIX01000238.1 GCA_007116195.1 Marinospirillum sp.
CGCCGCTATGACAATCGTTTAAACCGACTGCGTCAAACCAACAGTGATGATGTTTTTCAAGCGTTTATGAACGCTTTTACGACCAGCATCGACCCCCACACCAATTATCTAACACCTAGGCGTAGCGACAGTTTCAATATCCAGATGAAGCTTTCACTGGAAGGCATAGGTGCCATGCTGCAAATTGAAAATGAATACACTCAAGTCGTTAGCCTGGTTCCAGGTGGTCCCGCTGATCGCCAAGGTGAGCTTAAACCCACGGATCGCATCATTGGCGTCGGACAAGATAAAGAAGGTGAAATAGAAAATGTAATCGGTTGGCGCTTGGATGAAGTTGTTGACCGTATTCGCGGCCCCAAAGGCACCCTGGTGCGCCTTGAAGTTCTCGCTTCCGACAATACCAATCGTCGCATCATCGAAATCGAACGCAATGCAGTCCAACTCGAAGACCAAGCAGCCAGCAAGCGTATCCTTGAAACCCAGGTTGAAGGTGAAAAGCGCCGCCTAGGTGTGATTGAAATTCCAACCTTCTATCTCGACTTCGAAGGCCAGCGCCGTAATCGGAATGATTATCGCAGCACCACCCGGGATGTGCGCCGCTTAATTGATGAACTCAAAGAGGAAGGCATTGATGGCCTGGTCATAGATCTACGTAACAATGGCGGCGGTGCTTTGCAGGAAGCCAACAGCCTGGTTGGACTCTTTATTCCACGCGGCCCCGTTGTTCAAGTCAAAGATGCCGACGGCAATGTGCAAATTCTTGGCGCTAATGATGGCCGAGTTCACTACGATGGCCCTCTAGCCGTAGTGATTAACCGTTTATCTGCCTCAGCTTCAGAAATCTTTGCTGGCGCTATCCAGGACTATGGTCGTGGCCTGGTGGTAGGCGAACAGTCATTCGGTAAAGGCACCGTGCAAACCATCCTGGATTTGAGTGAAGGCCAGCTCAAAATAACCCGCGCCAAGTTCTACCGCATCTCTGGCGGCAGCACTCAACACCGCGGAGTTATTCCTGATATTAGCTTCCCCCCCCTGTTTGACCCTGAACAAATCGGAGAAAGTGCCTCAGCCAGTGCCCTACCCTGGGATCAGGTCAGCCCGGTCATTCCACCGCGCAACTCAACCATCAAGCAGCGACTTGATGAGTTGCAAGCAAGACACCAAAAGCGTGCTGAAACCGACCCCAACTTTCAATATCTCAGCGCTCAATCTCAATGGATGCAGCGCCACCAAGGTGTACCTAGCGTTAGCTTGAATCTGCAGCAAAGGCGTTTGGAGCAAGAAAAAGAAGAGCAAGAGCAGCTGGCTATGGAAAACAGCCGTCGCGAAGGCTTAGGCTTGGAAACGCTCGCCAAACTGGATGAAGAAGAGCCTAGCAATCCTCACGACCGTGAGCCTACACCCCTGGATCTGGCTATTCTAGAGGAAGCAGGCCGCATTTTAATGGACTTTGCTCTCCTCTCAGACTAGTTCAATTCACGATCAAGCGCCCGCTTGGCGCGCTTCACAAGCTTCACCCGGCAGCCGACCAAAAGCTGCCGGGCTTTTTCTTTTCAACAAATAAACCTCTTCTATTACACCATCATCGCGTTCCACAGAATGCAGCTGCTCTATCTGAAAATTTCCCTGATAAAGCTGTTTGACTTCTTGCTCTGAGATATTAAAGGGTGGCGCTTGACGCGCTTCAACGGCCTGACGAGTCACCAACAAAATACGCGCACCGGGTTTTAAACACTGAGCAAGAAAAAGAACATAGTTCTGACGCACAGCAGGCGGTAAAGCAACCAATGCAGCTCGATCATAAACAGCATCAACCGACCTCAGCATATCTTGACGCAGGTGAAAGACATCCCCCGCAACAAAAATAAGCTGCCCCTGGTAAGCCATGCGCAAACCTTCACGCTCTGAAAAGCGAATCGGCTCGTCTCGCGCAGCCAGAAACTCCTCTTGAGCTCGCCGCGACAAGTCAACACCGATTACATCATGGCCTTCGGAAAGCAACCAATTCATATCGAGGCTTTTTCCACACAAGGGCACTAGCACTCGTGCTTCGGGCGCTAAGCCCAGCCTGGCCCAAAAGCGCTGCAAATGCGGGTTAACCTGAGACTGATGAAAGCCCAGGTCTTCATCACGCCAAACATTTTCCCAGTAAACTCTATCCACCCAAACTCTCCTAAAATTATCCACTTATTCTGTGGATAAACCAGTTAGTTAACTTAGAATAACCCCCTACAGTTGGAGTGACCAGCCCTGTCAGCCAAGTGGTGAAAATTTGCTCACTAGCCCCTGTCCCGCTTACACCTGTATAATCGCTCCACTTTACCGCACTTCAGCAAAGGTTCGTTTTTGTCTATGACTCAGGCTACGACAGACACCCAGGTGACTAAAAAACTCTTTATTAAAACCCACGGCTGCCAAATGAACGAGTATGACTCCTCACGCATGGCCGATCTGCTGGGTGTTTCTCATCAACTCGAACTCACTGATGATGAAACTGAAGCTGATGTCATTCTGCTTAACACCTGCTCCATTCGCGAAAAAGCACAAGAGAAGGTCTTTCATCAGCTAGGGCGCTGGAAGCAACTCAAGCAGCAAAACCCAGACCTGCTGATCGGCGTGGGTGGCTGCGTTGCCAGCCAGGAAGGTGATAAATTGCGACAGCGCGCACCCTTTGTTGACCTGGTTTTCGGTCCACAAACGCTGCACCGTGTACCTGAAATGATTGATGCCAGCCGTAAGCAGAACATACCTCTGGTCGATGTCACCTTTCCAGAAATTGAAAAGTTTGATGCCCTGCCAGCACAACAGGTTGAGGGCGTTACCGCCTTTGTTTCTATTATGGAAGGCTGCTCAAAATACTGCACCTTCTGCGTCGTGCCCTATACGCGAGGTGAAGAGGTTTCACGTCCCTTTGAAGCAGTGATGCAAGACATTCAGCACCTGGCTGATCAAGGTGTGCGTGAGGTTAATTTACTCGGTCAAAATGTGAATGCCTATCAAGGTCAGAACGCTCAGGGTGACTGCATAGATCTAGCGGAATTAATCACCCAAATTGCTCAAATTGAGGGGATCGATCGCATTCGCTTTACCACCTCCCACCCGGTTGAGTTTTCTGACAGTCTGATTGATGTCTATACCCAGGTTCCGGAACTGGTCAGCCATTTACACCTGCCCGTGCAGTCGGGTTCAAACAAAATTCTTGCGGCCATGAAGCGCGGCCATACGCGTGAAGACTATATTGAAAAAATGCAGCGCATTCGTGCCAACCGCCCGGATATCAGCTTCTCTTCCGACTTTATTGTTGGCTTTCCTGGTGAAACAGAAGAAGATTTTGAACAAACTTTGGATTTAATTGAACGCATCGGTTTCGACCTCTCCTTCTCTTTTGTTTATAGTGCCCGCCCGGGAACACCGGCCGCTGAATTAGCCGATACCACGCCTGAAGCGGTGAAAAAAGAGCGCCTCTATCGCCTACAGGCTTTAATTAATCAACAAACCCAACAAATTGCTCGGCGCATGGTTGGTACGCAGCAAAAAATTCTGGTTACCGGCTTAGCCCCTAAAGACCCCGGCCAGTTTTCCGGTCGCACGGAAAATAATCGCGTTGTTAATGTCCAGGCCGACAACCCGACAGACTTTATCGGCGACTTTGTTGAGGTCGTGATCGAAGAGGCCTATTCCAACTCCTTAAAAGGACGCCTTGCCTAATGACTGAGTCTACTGCGACCCAGCGCTTGGTTCACCTGTATTTACAGCCTCAGGACTCACAGCGCCTGGCCAATTTATGTGGCCTGCAAAACGACCACCTCAAGCTGATTGAGCAGCGCCTCGGGGTCAGCCTGCGTAATCGCGGCCATGAGTTTCAAATCAGCGGTGAAGCCCGGCGCGCCAATGTTGCCGCCAGCCTTTTAGAGCAGCTCTATAAAGACACGGCTAACGAGGAGCTAACGCCCGAAAGCCTGCACCTGCATCTTCAGGAAGCCGGCCTGGAAGCACTGGAAGAAGAGGGTGTTGAAGCTGGCAACCAACCTATCAGTATTCGCACACCCAAACTCAATATCAAACCCCGCGGCCATAACCAGCAAGCCTATGTGCAAAGTGTGCGCCAGCAAGATATCAACTTTGGTATCGGCCCAGCGGGTACAGGCAAAACCTATCTAGCGGTTGCCTGTGCGGTTGAAGCCTTAATGAAGGATGAAATACGCCGCATCCTGCTGGTTCGTCCTGCGGTTGAAGCAGGCGAAAAACTGGGCTTCTTACCGGGTGATTTGGCGCAAAAAATCGACCCCTATCTGCGTCCTCTTTATGATGCACTCTACGAAATGCTGGGGTTTGAGCAGGTAACCAAAATGATTGAGCGCAACATCATTGAGGTCGCTCCTCTTGCTTTTATGCGTGGCCGCACCCTGAACAATGCGTTTGTTATTCTGGATGAAAGCCAAAACACCACGCGCGAGCAAATGAAAATGTTTCTTACACGTATCGGTTTTGGCACCACAGCCGTCATTACGGGTGATATTACTCAGGTTGACCTGCCCCGTGGCACCCATTCCGGCTTAATTCATGTACTCAAGGTACTTGACCAAGTCAAAGGCATTGGCATTACCCGCTTTGAAAATCGTGATGTGGTTCGCCACCCACTCGTTCAACGCATCGTTGAAGCCTATGATGCTAGCGAACTAGCCGAAGAGCAGGCCAAACACGCATGAACCCCGTCGTTGATTTGCAGTTAGCCACTCAAGCCAGCTCAGCTTGCCCACAAGCTGATAACTTTACTCACTGGGTTAAACTCGCCCTCTTGCCAGCCACACCCAAGGCTTGCGAAGTCACTATCCGCCTGGTTGATGAGCAAGAGAGCCAGCAGTTGAACGCCAGCTATCGTGGCAAAGACAAACCAACTAATGTTTTGTCTTTTCCTTTTGATGCCCCTATTGATTTAATTGAGGCAGGTGAGTTAGCGTTACTAGGCGACCTGGTCATTTGTGCTCCCCTGGTTCTACAAGAAGCACAAGCACAACAAAAACAACCCTTGCATCACTGGGCGCACTTGGTTATTCATGGGCTTCTTCACCTTCAAGGTTTAGATCACCAAGAAGAGTCTGAAGCCGAATACATGGAAGCCCTAGAAACACAACTTCTGGCTCAACTGGGTATTCCTGATCCCTATGCCAGCCCTGACATCCGTTAATTAAAGGTTGATTCACCGACAGCCATGAACGAAGACCGATCGAGCCGGGGGCAGCCCCCTAAAAACTGGTTTGATAAACTACTCGCTGCTTTTACGACTGAGCCTAAAAATCGCCAAGAGCTAGTCGATTTCTTAAAGGATGCATCTGAGCGCCAACTGATTGACTATGAAGCCCTAACCGTTATCGAGGGTGCTCTGCAGTTAACGGACATGCAGGTGGGTGATGTTATGATTCCTCGCTCGCACATGGTTGTTGTGGGTATCAACGAACAACCCAGTGACTTTCTACCCACCCTTATAGAATCAGCTCACTCGCGCTTTCCTGTTATTGGTGAAACCGCTGATGAAGTTTTAGGTATCCTGCTGGCTAAAGATCTACTGCCACTGATCAATGATCCTGAAGCCTTACAAAATTTTGATATACGCCAAATTTTACGTCAGGCCACTTTTGTACCTGAATACAAACGCCTCTACTCCATGCTGCGAGAGTTCAGAGAAACCCACAATCACATGGCCTTGGTCGTTGATGAGTATGGTGGCACAGCGGGCTTGGTGACCATTGAAGATGTGCTTGAACAAATTGTTGGCGATATTGAAGATGAGCATGATGTAGAAGAAGAAGCCGATATCCGTGCCGCAGAGCAGGGCCGCTATCTGGTGAAAGCCCTGACCCCCATAGAAGACTTTAATCGCTTTTTTACAAGTGACTTTAGCGATGATGAGTTTGATACTCTAGGCGGCATTTTGATGCAAAAGTTTGGTCATTTGCCCCGCCGTGGTGAATCGTTAGTCCTGCAAGGGCTGGAGTTTAGCGTCATCAATGCCGACAATCGGCGAATTCGGCTATTACAAGTACGTAAATTAACTCAGGATGAAATAGCTGCCCTACCCGATGAAGACTAAATCTAACCCTATTTGGGGGCACTTGGGAGCTTTTGCAGCGGCTAGCCTGATCACTCTGGCTATGGCTCCTTTTAACCTTTGGCCCTTAACACTGCTTGCCCCTAGCTTATTATTCTTACTCCTGCAGGGTCTTAGCCCCCTGCAGGCGGCGCTGCGTGGCTGGTTTTTTGGCTTAGGGCTATTTGCTACAGGTGCATCCTGGGTTTACGTCAGTATCCATGTGCATGGCAACACCCCCGTTGCTTTAGCTCTGGTGATGACAGCCGCTTTTGTTAGCGGTTTAGCCCTATTCTTTGCCTTGCATGGGTGGATTTGGCGACGCTGGATCGCTAACCGCTGGTGGTTGCTAAGCTGGCCTGCTCTCTGGGTACTGATGGAAGCCTTTCGATCCTGGTTTTTAACCGGCTTTCCTTGGTTATTATTGGGTAACGCTCATCTGGATAGCCCCTTCAGTGGCTGGGCTCCTATCCTTGGAGTTTATGGCCTTAGCGGGCTAAGTGCGCTAACTGGCTTACTATTACTCTATGCACTCTACCCTCAAGGCATGAGTCAGCAAACTCAAAAACCTCGCTGGCAACCACTTAAAAAAGGGCAAACCTTCGCCTTTATTTTAGCCCTTACAGTCACCATTAGTGGCCTTCCCTTAGCTACCCTGGAGTGGACTCAAAAAAAAGGTGAACCCCTAAGTGTTGCTTTAATTCAAGGTAATATTCCCCAGCAAGATAAATGGAACCCAGCCAAACGCCAGCAAATTATACAAACCTATTTAGATTTAAGTGCTCAAGCAGGCCCAGTTGATCTGCTGATTTGGCCTGAAACAGCCTTGCCTTTAACTCCTACTCAGGCTCAACCTTTCCTTAACGAAGCCGTCGCAGCAGCTGGCCCTGAAGCCGCCTTGATAACAGGCTTAGCTTCGAGAGTTCCTGACCAGCCACAGTTTTACAATAGTCTGATCACGGCAGGTCAGGCGAGCGGTGATTACCATAAGGTAAAATTAGTCCCCTTCGGTGAGTATTTACCACTAGAAGGTTGGTTAAGAGGCCTAATCGATTTCTTCGATCTACCCATGTCTAACTTTATTCCTGGCCCTGATCACCCAGCCAGCCTTGAAGTGGGCGCAACCCGTGCTGCACCCTTGATCTGCTACGAAGTGGCCTATCCTGACTTCAGCGCCCGTCAAGCGGCCTCAACGCACTGGTTAGTCACGGTTTCCAATGACAGCTGGTTTGGGCGCTCGTTGGGGCCTTTACAGCATTACCAGATCGCACGTTTTCGAGCTTTAGAAACAGGACGCGAGCTTGCCCGCGC
>SKIX01000045.1 GCA_007116195.1 Marinospirillum sp.
CTGTCAACTCATCCACGTTTCTTGCATAGCTGAGATAGGGGTTCTATGTCCGGGAACGCGCAGCAGCAATCTCGACTGAAAGAATTGATCGCCCGCGGTAAAGAGCAGGGTTACCTGACCTACGCGGAAGTCAATGACCATCTGCCTGAAGAGATCTCTGATCCAGATCAGGTAGAAGATATTATTCGCATGATTAACGACATGGGTATTCCTGTAAGTGAGGAAGCCCCGGACATGGAAACGCTGTTAATGACGGACGGTGACTCCACCGATGAAGCCGTCGCAGAAGAAGCCGTGGCCGCACTTGCCGCTGTCGAAAGTGATGCGGGACGCACCACTGATCCTGTGCGTATGTACATGCGTGAAATGGGTACTGTAGAACTTCTTACTCGTGAAGGCGAAATTGTTATCGCCAAGCGTATAGAAGAAGGTATCCGTGAAGTCATGCATTCTTTGGCTTACTTGCCAGGTACAGTGCAAAGCATTCTGGATTCTTATGATCAGGTCATCGAAGCTGATACAGGCCGTTTAACGGATGTGTTTGCCGGTTTTATTGACCCTGTCGAAGACGAGGTGCCGCCTGCAAAGCAGGTTACGCCACCCGTTGAAAGCAAGCCTAAAGTTGAGGCTAAGGACGACGACGATGACGATACTAAGGATACAGAAGGGGACGAAGATGAGGACGCTGTAGTTAGTGGCCCTGATCCTGAAGAAACCCGAATTCGTTTTACAGCGCTGCGTGAGCAACTCAATAAAGCTAATAAAGCGATTGAAAAACAGGGCTTTAAAAGCGACAAAGCACAAGCTGAGCTGAATAAATTAGGTGAACTCTTCGCACCTATTAAGCTGTCCAACAAGCACTACGAACGCCTGGTCAGTCATGTGCGTGATGCAGTTGGCGATATTCGTAAGCAAGAGCGTGACATTATGAAGCTTTGCGTCGGTAAGGCGAAAATGCCGCGTGCCGACTTCATTGCGAGCTTTCCAGGCCAGGAGACCGATCTTAAATGGGTTGAAGAACTCTTGGCGAGCAATAATGATTACGCCAAAAAGCTGTTGCCTTTCAAGCTAGATATTCAAAGGGCTCAAAAGCGTATTCGCTCTTACGAAGAAAGCTTTGCTTTGCCCGTAACCGACATTAAAGAAATCAACCGCCGTCTTTCCATTGGTGAAGCGAAAAGTCGCCGCGCCAAGAAGGAAATGGTGGAAGCCAACCTGCGTCTGGTCATTTCGATTGCCAAGAAGTATACCAACCGCGGTTTGCAGTTCCTCGATCTAATTCAGGAAGGCAATATTGGCTTGATGAAAGCTGTCGATAAGTTTGAATTCCGTCGAGGCTACAAATTTTCGACCTATGCGACCTGGTGGATACGTCAGGCCATTACTCGCTCAATTGCTGATCAGGCAAGAACCATTCGCATTCCAGTACATATGATTGAAACTATCAACAAAATCAATCGTGTACAGCGTCAAATGTTGCAAGAAATGGGTCGTGAACCTTCACCTGAGGAGTTGGGTGAACGTTTAGAAATGCCAGAAGATAAGGTTCGCAAGGTTCTTAAAATTGCTAAAGAGCCTATCTCGATGGAAACTCCAATTGGTGATGATGAAGATTCCCATCTGGGTGATTTTATCGAAGACACCAACTTGGAATCTCCTATCGATTCGGCGACAGGTGAAGGCTTGGTTGAGGCAACACGGGGTGTACTTTCAGGCTTAACGGCTAGAGAGTCTAAAGTGTTGCGAATGCGCTTCGGCATCGACATGAATACCGACCACACGCTGGAAGAGGTGGGTAAGCAGTTTGATGTGACTCGTGAGCGGATTCGACAGATAGAAGCCAAGGCCTTGCGTAAGCTGCGCCACCCTTCGCGCTGCGATACGCTAAGATCCTTCTTGGACGAGTAGTAAAAAAGCCAGAAAGCCTTGATCCTGCAAGGCTTTCTGGTATTATCTTGGCGCATTAAGTAGCACCCCCGCCGTTTAAGGGCCCATAGCTCAGTTGGTTAGAGCAGTCGACTCATAATCGATTGGTCGCAGGTTCAAGTCCTGCTGGGCCCACCATTGAAATCAACCACTTCTGTCTGCAATGGAATAATTCAGGCTATCAAGGCAGTAGCCCGCGGCATTTTGCATTTCGCATTGGTTAACACCTTAAAAACGATTCAAGCTTCAACTGAGCTACTACTCGGTGCGTGCTCAGTTGTTTCTGAAACTCTGTATTAAGTCACATAGATGCCGGTTAGGTGTAGTCTGATGCTGCCCTGAATTTCACCAAGTAAAGTAGAAAGGATGCGTTCTTCTGTATAGTGTTCAAGTGCATGAAACTCGCGAGCGAGTTTTGGTGTGGCGTTCTTAACAGGGGTCACAATATCACTGCAAATCACTTATTATTCTAGCTGTCGAGCTCGAGTTACCCTGCTCTGTTCGCGACCAGCCAAGCAGATACAAAAAAAAGAACCTTGTCCATTTTTCATTCAGGACATATCTACTCGAAACAGGTTAGTCTAATAATGATGAAATATATAAGTTAGCGGAGTGCTCCTAACGGTTCAGTAGTCTAATGTTGCTAAGAAACCTCCCTAATATCCATCGAAAAAAATGGTGGAGTTTTAACATGGCCAAACATCCAGAGCCTTTTAGCCGTAGCTTGCAGGATCAACTTTAGCTAAAAAGCGGAGTACACAAAAGCACTTTAAGCAAGAATATGGTAAGGCGAGATGAATCAGGTAGTGACTATCAAAGGCATCTCTGAAGCGGCTGGAGTCACGATTCGGTGCTTTGTGCGTAAGTGGCGCAATCGCTACAAGATTCAAGGTGTCGAAGGGCTTAAGGGTGCCCCTCGCTCAGGTTAGCCGAGAAAGCTGGACAAAAAACTGGTGTGGTTGATCTTTATTAAAACTCATACGCTGGACAGAACCCAGCTGGATCTTCAGTTGAAGCCAGGATAGCTCGAGCGTCAAACTCAAGATTCCAAACTTGCTTTACCTCTACCAGTGCTTTTTGGCTGAATGTCGTTGAAAGCTGGGTTGGGCAGCTTGAACGATAAGTGCTTTATCGCGGTATTTATTGCGACGTGGACGACCTTGATCAAGCACTTCGCTGCACTAGGTTCATAAAAAAAATGGCTTACCAGAGCTGATTTAAGAGCTACGATGTGATGATTTTAGCGCACGAAACCAGCATTTGATAGAATCAGTTCTAGCGCTTTAGCGAGGGCCAGAGGTCATAGGCATGCAATTTTAATCGCCCTGCTAATCGAGTCATGTGAAAAACTGAATGTAATTCGTTAGTCGTAATGTTCATGCCAACCTGCCGCCTTTAGAAAGCGGCTGTACCTTGCACGTACCGTATGCAGGATGCATTTTTTAGATGCATAGTGATAATCAAATTAGAGCCGCCTCAATGAATGAACTTACTCTTGCAACCGGTGTGTTTGATCTTTTTCATGTCGGCCACCTCCGTTACTTACAGCAAGCAAGTGCACTAGCTAAAGGCCAATTATTGGTTGGCGTCGTATCAGATGCCGAGGCACAGCGTGTTAAGGGGCGTTTGCCGCTTGTACCTGAACAACAGCGCTTAGAGTTAGTCAGTGCAGTCACCGGTGTGCAGGCCGTGCGCCTGCAACCCATCTCAACCGACAACGCTTCTGCAGTTGACTGGATTCAAGCCAGGGGAGTTACGCAAGTAATCCTTAGTGCCAACGGGGAAAAAAACAAGAATGTGCAGCTGCTTGAGAAAACACTCAAGCAACGTGGCATAGCCTTGCGTTATCTGCCACAAACAGCACCCATTTCAAGCTCTAGTATTCGCGAGCAACTCGCCACACCCGTAAACATGGCTGTTTCCCCAACGTTAGCAGGAGTCCCTCAGATCGATTTACCATTTAAACCCAAGCAGTTGAACAAAAATCGCGTACTCGTTACGGGGGTCTTTGACCCGCTACATTATGGGCATTTACGCTTTTTGCAACAAGCTGCCCAACGAGGGGATGAGTTGCTAGTCGGTGTTCTCAGTGATGAGCTTGTCTACGCCAATAAGGGCCGGTATCCTGTTTTTACATTAGAACAACGCCGTGAATTGCTGCAAGGACTCAATTGTGTTGATGCCGTTTTGACTATCGAGGAATCATTACATATACCTGAATTCAGCATTGCTTGGCTTCAAGCGCTAGCAATAGATCAATTGATCTGTTGTAGTCAATGGCAAGGAACTAATCACTGGCAGCGCTTTGAAAGCGCACTCAATCAAGAAGGCATTGAGATGAGCTGCTTGCCGACAGCATCAGACATTTCATCACTTTTGATCCAGCAGCGAATTGCGCAAAAAAGAGCAAGCTATCTGGTGTAGCTAAAACAAAACTTTCGACCTTTACCATTGAAGGGTGCTTCTAGAACCGATTTATTGCTTGTGGCCATTTAACTCAGCTAATTCTGATAATCAATTTTTGATTATTTCAGCTCTACACTCAAACGGCGGTGACTACAAAACTGACTTCATGCGACTCTTGAAGGATCCTGACCTGGTTCGTGTCTGCTTGACGCAACCATTATCCTAAAGTTCCACCACCTAAGCGGTCAGGTTGAGCATCGAAATGCTTAGGAAACCTCTGATTAATTACTAAGCTGGGTGATGCTGCGTTGAAATTGGCCTCAAAATGCTCATTTACTCCGTGTAAACTCCGCTTTTTCGTTCAATTTCGCCTTGCCTGACCTGCGCTCGTGACGTTAATCAGAGGCTCCTTAACAACAGTTACAAAATAAACAGTCTCATCCATTTTTCGTTCAGGATTTACTGTTGAAGCCTGCCTAAAATACAAGTATGTGACCGGATTGTATTGAGGGAGTTAGGTTAAGTCCGTTTCTGGAGCAGGTTAGTTATTTTGTTCACATCGCTCCTATTTCATTTTTACCTTCCTCCTAGCTAGCTCGATACTTGGTTAATTTTCAGCTTACTGCTGATTCATGTTTTTCTTGCTGACAGGTCAAGCCATGTTTAAAACGTCCAAAATTGCTGAAATGGTCAAGAGTGCTTTTCGTGTTGAGCCTCTGGAGCAGCGGATTTTGCTTTCTGCTGACCCGGTTCTGGCACCCGCTCAGGTTTTGCTGACGCATGATGAAAATGAAGTCACCTTGCCGGCCAAAGCGGACTGGCTCGAGCAGCAGCAAGAGCAGAAAGAACAAACTCACTATGATCGTGACTTGCCGGCTGATGATGAATTGAACCTGGCGCTGTTTGATTCGGCTACCCTTGATCAAGGCGGTCTCGTTCACCTGGGTGAATTGGCCCAAGAGAGCAGCAGCTCACAGGTTCATATTCAGCCGGGTCAGCAAGTCGGCGGCAGTGGTGAGTACGCTATTCACTTACAGAATCAGGGGGTACTGTCACCCGGCTATTCACCCGGGGTGCAAACCCTGTCCAGCTATACCCAGGATGAAGCGGGTGTGCTCCATATTGAAATTGGCGGCACTACGGCAGGTAGTGGGTATGATCAAGTCAACATTAATCAGTCGGCTAACTTGGCAGGCACCCTCGCTTTAGATTTTATTGATGACTTTACGCCAATTGCAGGGCAAACCTTTGACTTTCTAACCTATGGCGATCGCCTGGGTGACTTTACCCAAATCAGAGGTCTGTATGACCACGGCTTTGACAATCTTTATTTGCGTGTAGCAGAGCTAGAAGATGGCTTTCAGCTCCAAGCTCTGAGTGCCCATGTCATTCAGCTAGGCGAAGGTGATCAGGTACTTAATATTAACCAGGATGACCAGTTATTGCAGTTCTCCGGGGCGCTGGATTACAGCTTGAATTTGGGCAGCCTCAACACCGATGCGCTGATTATTGACGGGGGTGCAGGCCGGGATCAGGTCAATATTTTATCCGATCTCGATCTAAGCGATTTTCACTTTAAGATTCGCTCCGAGCAGATTAGTGTTGCCGAGGGCGCTGAGGTTTCAAGTACTGGCGATATTATCTTTTGGGCCGAGGATCGCGCGACATCCAGCCGTGATCTCACCGCTGAAATCGTTATTAACGGCGATTTAAGCGCCGATGGTCACCTGGCCTTGGCGGCTCATACGGGCTGGTCGTATAGCGCCTCGAACTGGCTGCCCGGCGATGTGTTTAGTGGCGAAATGCGTTCCGCCATTAGGGTTGGCGATGGCTTGACGCTCAGTGGCGAAACCCTGCGCATCGAAGCCATGACTGCCGCCGAAGTTACCCTGGGTGGTGGTTTTGTTGGCAGCCTGGTTGGCGATCTTTTATCAGGTATTACCGCAACTGAAGCGGCTCTGATTCATATCGGCGCGTCCGAGTTAAATGCGGGCGCTCTCTACCTGAGTGCAACAACGGCCAGCAGCTACTCAGCAACTGGCATGATTATCTGGAATACCCTGGATGCTCGGGCCGAAGTGACGCTAGAAGGCACTGAAGCGACGGCAGGCGATCACGGCCTGCGCATTCTGGCTTTGGATAGCACTCAGGCACAAGCCCTGGGTCCTGCGGCTGAAGACGAAGACGGCGATAATGAGTTTTCGCTTGTCAGCATGGTGTTCGCATTCAATAGTGTCGATCACAGCAGTGTCATTACAATCGAAAATGCTGAACTCTCAGCAGGCGAAGCCGGAATCAATATTGAGGCTGAGAGTCAGGCGCAAATGACTGCGCGCTTGGTCGGTATAGCCACCAGTATTGGCTCCGAAGAAATTCAGCCCTCCAGCGTACCAGACTTTGCCATGAATGGTTTTGTGGCCTCTAACCGAGTGCTGGGCGAAGTTACCGTTGATTTAATCGACAGCAAGCTCACCACTGAACAAGAAGGCGATCTGCTGGTTCGGGCCGAAAATAAATCGACCCTGAACGCCCACCTTGAAGGCGGGGTCGCGGCTCGCGGCACCTCCGTCGGTGCCATGCTGGCCTTTAATACGATGGGCTGGGCGGCACAGAATATCTTCAGCCAGGGGCTGGATGCGCTCTTGGGCACCGATGCCCTGGGCAATGCTGAGCCGTTAAAAACCCATGTCAAGTTTGACGACACCGAGTTTAACATTGCTGGCAACATGGACGTTTACGCCCTATCAACACCTACGTTGGATGCCTATTTAAGCAGCGAAGTCACCACAGAAAATGACAACCTGGCTGCTGGTTTTGTGATGACCAGCAATATGCTGGCCGCTGAAAGTCAGGTGCTTTTCCACAATACAACGCCAAGTGTTCATCAGCAGGTCGGCGGTGATTTAACCCTGCTGGCTCTGGACAACGCCTTGATTTTTGCGACAACGCGCATGGGCGCGAGCAGCTCCGGTGGTGCCGCCGGTGGTGGGTTGATCGCCCGTAATGATGTGCGCTCCGATGTTCACGTAGAAGTGAATGAAGCCACAATCA
>SKIX01000183.1 GCA_007116195.1 Marinospirillum sp.
CATCGGCAGCCGTGAGTTCGTTTTGTGTTGCTGATGGGAAGGCTGCTTGTGCTGGGAAGCGCCATACAGCATGGCCATCCTTGGGGTAGTCTTTAGCAGCAACATACTGAGCATTTTTGTGTACTTTCAGGTACTCAGCTAAAGAAACGCGACGAACCTCTTTAAGCTCTTTAAGCAGCTCTAGATCAATGCCGTCGGCATGATAAATAGTGCCTTGGGAGTCGGAGCAGGTCACTGGAAGCGCACCTAACTGGTAAAGTTTTTCCATGGTGTAGATGGCAACATTGCCTGCGCCTGAGACCAAGCAGGTTTTACCATCGAGGCTGTCGCTGCGGCTGTTGAGCATGTTCTCAGCGAAGTAAACAGCGCCATAACCCGTCGCCTCTTTACGTACTAAGGAGCCACCCCAGCCTAGGCTTTTGCCGGTAAGTACGCCCTCGTAGCTGCCCGTCAGGCGTTTGTATTGGCCATACATATAGCCTATCTCACGCGCACCGACACCAATATCACCGGCAGGAACATCCGTTGTAGCGCCGATATGGCGGTAGAGCTCACTCATAAAGGCTTGGCAAAAGCGCATGATTTCAGCATCTGAGCGACCTTTAGGATTGAAGTCTGAACCACCTTTGCCACCACCTATTGGCAGACCTGTCAGTGCGTTTTTGAAAATTTGTTCAAAACCTAAAAACTTGATAATGCCGGCATTTACACTAGGATGAAAGCGTAAGCCGCCCTTGTAAGGCCCCAAAGCCGAGTTAAACTGAACGCGAAACCCCTTGTTAACTTGAACTTTTCCTTGGTCATCAAGCCAGGTTACCCGAAAAAAGATTTGGCGCTCGGGTTCAACCAGGCGCTCGATAATGCTGGCTTCGCGGTAGTGTTTGCTGTTATCCAGAAGCGGTCGGATAGATTCAAGTACTTCTTCAGCAGCCTGGTAAAATTCGGTTTGGCCTGGGCTGCTTTTTTGCAGTCGAGCGAGGGTGTCATGAACGTAAGGCATGGAAGTTCCTTCGTTAAGTGGTAAGGAGGCATTCGTAGGTTGGGGAACGCCCTACTGTAAGTGCAAATCTGTGTTTGCTTGTTTTTAGGGTGCAACAATATAGCGCAGAAAGATGCTATGCGTCCAGCGTATGCACTATGCTGGTGCGTAATGAGGCGGGGGAAGGCTGCGTCCCTGAGCCTTTTTTATTAATAGATTTAATGGGTTAGCAGTTTTTTTAGCAGTGTGACCAGGCGTTCATTCTGTGCTTGCGTGCCCAAAGTGATTCTTAAAAAAGAATCTATTCTGGGTTTATTAAAATGACGCACGATCAAGGCCTCTGCTCTAAGTTGGTTAGCGAGCTCGGCGGCCTTGACTGAGCTGGGAACACGCGCGAAAACAAAGTTGGCTTTAGAGGGGAGTACCTCAAAACCCAGTGTTTCTAGTTCTTGGGTCAGTTGTTCACGATGTTGAATCAGGGTTTGGCAAATACCCTGATAATACTTGGTATCTTCCAGTGCAGCCGTAGCGCCTGCAAGTGCAAGGCGATCCAGCGGATAGGAGTTGAAGCTGTCTTTGACACGGGTTAAGCCTTCGATTAGTTCAGGGCTTCCGAGTGCAAAGCCAACTCTCAAGCCAGCTAAAGCCCAAGACTTGGAAAAAGTTTGTGTAACCAGCAAATTAGGGTATTCGGGTATTAGTTGGCTGGCGGATTCGGTGCCAAAGTCAACATAAGCCTCATCGACTAAAATGACTTGATCTGGGTTGCTGTCCAGCAGTTTGCGTATTTCGGCCAGTGGCAAGGCTTTGCCTGTGGGTGCGTTGGGGTTAGGGAAGATGATGCCACCCTTGCTGTTTAGGTAAGCGGCTGTATCGATGGAAAAGTCAGCTGTTAGTGGCAGCTGCTGGTAATCTATGCCATACAGCTGGCAGTAGACAGGGTAGAAGCTGTAGGTGATATCAGGAAACAGTAAAGGCGCTGACTGGTCACTAAAAAATGCTTGGAAAGCCAGGGCCAGAACCTCATCTGAGCCATTACCGACAAAAACATTCTCGACGGCTAACCCGGTGTGCTTGGCTAAGGCCTGTTTTAAAGCAGTGCACTGAGGATCAGGGTAAAGGCGCAAATCTTCATTGATCGCTTGATGGAGAGCTTCAAGAACACGAGGAGAAGGACCATAAGGGCTTTCATTAGTGTTTAGCTTGATTAAATCTGCTATTTTTGGCTGCTCGCCCGGTACATAGGGAGTTAGCTGGTGGACCTTTTGGCTCCAGAAACGGCTCATAGATTAACCCTTGGATGGCTGGACACAGAAATTAAAGAGCTACTTTAAACCCTATGGCAAAACAAACTCAACGTTTGGATAAATACCTAAGCGCTACAACTGACTTAACGCGTAGTCTGGCAAAAAAAGCCCTGCACCGTGGTGAGGTAAGGGTCAATGATCAGGTGGTTAAAAATCCTGGGTTGCAAATTACGGGTTCTGATCAGGTTCAGTGGCAGGAGCAGCTTCTGGAGCTACAAGCTAAACGCTACTTAATGCTCCACAAGCCTGTGGGCTATGAATGTACTCAACGTTCTGCACATCACCCCTTGGCCTCAGATTTAATTGAAGTTGCTAATAAGGAAAGCCTGCAAACAGTCGGGCGTTTGGATGTTGCGACTTCAGGTTTGCTGTTTTTGACCGATGATGGTCAGTGGCTACATAAAATGACTTCACCTCGCCAGGCTAAAGCAAAAGTTTATTTGGCTGATTTAGCAGAGCCTTTAATGGCTGAAGCAGAACAGCTGCTGGCCCAGGGCCTGCTTTTGCAAGGCGAGGTGAAGCCTACTCAGCCAGCCGTATTGGAGCGTCTGACTAGGCAGCAGGTTCGCATCACGGTAACCGAAGGTCGCTATCATCTAGTGCGTCGCATTTTTGCAGCCTTAGGTAATCATGTTGTTCATTTGCACCGTGAAGCCGTGGCTGGCTTGTGGCTAGATAGTCAACTGTTGCCTGAGGGACAGTGGCGCTATTTAAGTAAGCAAGAAGTGGATGCTTTAGCTACTAACCAGTAAGCAGGTCTTTGAGTAAGAGAGCTCTAATGAAAATGGATATGAATATGAAAAACCGTCGTTTGATCGAGCTGGAAAGAATTCGTAAGGAAATCAATCGAGAAATTATTAATCCGCTAGTGCCTGAGCTGGCGCTAGCTGACTTGAGCCCTTTGCTAACGATGGTTGCTAATGCTCGAGCTAACTATGTCAAAGCCATTCTAGATATGGCTGCTGCAACTGAAGGCCAAGCGCCTGACATAGAAAGGGTTAACGAGCTAAAAGATAAGCGGATTATTTTTGATGAGTTGGTTGCAGCAAGCAATGCGTTAGAGACCGTTATTCAGCGTGAATACATGGATGTTAAGGACGCGCTTAGATCAAAATAGTGCGAAAAAAAAGTAAAAGGCATAGCCTTCTTAGAGGGCTATGCTAGAATGCGCGCCCATAATTGAGCTGAGTATAGGAACTAGGTGAATTTATGGCTTCTACCCTGGCATTTGTTTTTCCCGGGCAGGGCTCCCAGCAATTGGGAATGCTTTCTGAACTTGCCGAGCGCTACGCTGTTGTGCGCTCAACCTTCGAAGAGGCTTCGGCTGCTTTAGGTTATGATCTGTGGCAATTAGTGCAGGAGGGTCCCGCCGAGCAACTCAACCAAACCGACAAAACTCAGCCTGCTTTATTGGCTGCCAGTGTTGCCGTATGGCGTGTTTGGAAAGAGTTGGAAGGAGCGCGTCCTGCATGGGTAGCGGGTCACAGCCTGGGTGAATATTCAGCCTTGGTTTGTAGTGGTGCGCTAGATTTTGCTGATGGGCTGCGCTTGGTAAAAGCACGCGGTGAATTTATGCAGCAAGCTGTTCCCCAGGGGCAGGGTGCGATGGCAGCCATTTTAGGCCTAGATGCTGAGCAGATTGAGCAAGCCTGCATCCAGGCAGCTGAAGGTGAAGTCGTTCAGGCTGTAAACTACAATGCACCGGGTCAAATTGTTATTGCCGGTTCTAGTGCCGCAGTTGAACGTGCCATTGCTGCTTGTCAAGCTGCTGGGGCACGCAAGGCCATGCCCTTGCCGGTAAGTGTACCCTCTCACTGTGAGCTAATGCGCCCCGCTGCAGAGCGTTTGGCTGAAGAGTTAAACCGCATTCAGCTGAATAAGCCACGTGTGCCTGTTGTGCAAAACGTTAATGCTGCTCCTGAAACTGAAGTTGCCAACCTGCGTGAAAACCTGGTTGCTCAGCTCTATCGCCCAGTGCGCTGGATCGACAGCATAGAGTTTATGAGTCAGCAGGGTGTTGATACCTATATAGAGTGTGGTCCAGGCAAGGTTTTGGTTGGCTTGAATAAGCGCATCGTTAAAACAGCAAAAAGCCTGGCAGTCAATGATCCTGACTCAGTGATGGCGGCCCTGGAGCTGTTGCGCAACCAGCAAGAAGGTTAACCCATTTTACTTAAGGGGAGCAGTATGACAGAGCAAACAAAAATTCAAGATTTACAAGGCAAGGTTGCACTAGTGACGGGTGCCAGTCGTGGTATAGGGCGTGCTATTGCACTAGAGTTGGGCCGCCGTGGCGCCTTGGTTATCGGTACTGCAACCACAGATTCAGGCGCAGATAAAATCACCCAAGGCTTGCAAGAAGCAGGAATTGAGGGTGAAGGCAAGGCTCTAAACGTGACCGATGCTGACTCGATCGACCAGTTACTAAAAGCCGTCACTGAGAAATACGCTGCTCCTGCTATCCTGGTTAACAATGCTGGGATTACTCAAGATAACCTGATGATGCGGATGAAAGAGAATGAATGGGATGATGTTATAGAAACCAATCTCAAGTCTGTCTTTCGTATGAGTAAGGCTTGTTTGCGCGCTATGACCAAGGCTCGCTGGGGACGCATCATAAATATCAGCTCTGTAGTTGCGACCATGGGTAATATGGGGCAAGCTAACTACTGTGCAGCTAAAGCGGGTATGGAAGGCTTTACTCGTTCTCTAGCTCGAGAATTAGGCTCAAGAAGTATAACCGTCAATGCAGTTGCCCCTGGTTTTATTGCAACCGATATGACTGAGGTTTTGCCCGAAGAGCAAAAAGAGTTTTTAGTTAAGCAGGTGCCACTGGGTCGCTTGGGGCAGCCTGAAGAAATTGCTGCTGCAGTTGGCTTTTTAGCCAGTGAATCAGCAGCTTACATCACTGGGGAAACGCTGCATGTCAATGGTGGCATGAATATGCGTTAAAGCCCTTTTCTTCGAAGTGGTTTTTTTAGCCAGAAACTTAGAATTTTGGTTGCAAGAGCCCACTTCGGTTTATAAACTAGCGTGCAATTTTTAACAAAAGCACAGCAAGACTCTAACCAGGAGCTAACAAACGTTATGAGTACCATCGAAGAGCGCGTAAAAAAGATCGTCGCCGAACAACTGGGTGTTAAAGAAGAGGAAATTCAGAACTCCTCCTCCTTCGTCGAGGACTTGGGCGCTGATTCTCTGGACACTGTTGAGCTGGTTATGGCTCTTGAAGAAGAATTCGAGACCGAGATTCCAGACGAAGAAGCTGAAAAAATTACTACTGTTCAGGAAGCGATGGACTACGTCAACGCTCACCAGTAAGCCTAGAGTTTACCGCTGAACATGAAGGTCTAGCGTTTATCGTTAGCCTTCTTAGAAACCGCTTCACCCTTGGGTGCGGCGGTTTTTCATTTTTTAGGATATAATGCTCGGCAATTTTTCATCGGGCCGTAACTTAGGTCTCAGATTAGCTGAATAAGAATTTGGAGGATGGAGCATGTCACGAAGAAGAGTTGTGGTTACTGGTATGGGGCTAGTAACCCCTCTGGGCAATAATCTGGTTGACTCCTGGAAGGCTATTCTTGCGGGTCAAAGTGGCATGGCACCTATTGAAACTTTTGATGTTGAAGGCTTTTCAACTCACTTTGCTGCTCAAGTAAAAAACTTCAACGTTGAAGATTTTATGAGCAAAAAAGATGCTCGAAAAATGGATACCTTTATTCAGTACGGCATGGCAGCAGCCATTCAAGCCATTGAGAACTCTGGACTTGAGTGTACAGAAAGTAACGCTGACCGAATTGGAGCGGCTATAGGTTCAGGCATAGGTGGTTTGCCGATGATTGAATCGAGCCATGCGGCTTTAACGAAAGGTGGGCCGCGTAAGGTTTCACCCTTTTTTGTACCCGGTGCAATTATCAATATGATTGCAGGCAATCTAGCCATTCGCTATGGCTTTAAAGGCCCTAATATTGCGATTACCACGGCTTGTACAACGGGTACGCATAATATTGGCTATTCGGCACGTACTATTGCCTATGGTGATGCAGATGTGATGATTTGCGGTGGTGCTGAGTGTGCTAGTTCACCTCTGGGTATTGCTGGTTTTGGTGCTGCACGTGCTTTATCAACTCGCAATGATGACCCTCAAGCTGCTAGCCGCCCTTGGGATCAAGACCGAGATGGTTTCGTTTTAGGTGATGGTGCAGGGGTCATGGTGTTAGAGGAGTATGAGCACGCCAAACAGCGAGGTGCCACCATTTATGCTGAGGTGACTGGCTTTGGTATGAGTGACGATGCTTACCATATGACTTCTCCACCTGAAGATGGGCGAGGCGCAGCTGCTGCGATGCGTAATGCTATTCAAGACGCTAAACTTAATGTTGAAGAAATTCAGTATATTAATGCGCATGGCACTTCAACACCAGCTGGTGATGTTGCTGAAAGCAAGGCGATAGAGTCGGTGCTCGGCGAGGCCGCTAAGCAGGTTGCAGTGAGTTCAACCAAGTCCATGATCGGTCATTTGCTAGGTGCTGCAGGTGCCGTTGAGGCGGTGTTCTGTATTTTGGCATTGCGTGACCAGGTAGCGCCACCCACTATTAATCTGGATAACCCTGATCCAGAATGTACGCTGGATTATGTACCTCATGAGGCTCGTTCTCTGGCTATTCAGCATACACTCACCAACTCTTTTGGTTTTGGTGGAACCAATGGTAGCCTTATTTTCAGCAAAGTTTGATTGTCTATGTCTTATCACCCAACACTGATTGATGGTGCTCCACCTTCAGCCCAAGACCTCGACTGGTTACTCGCCAGTCGTGCGCTGGCTTTTGGTGAGGGTGTTTTTACCAGCATTCGTGTTTGGCAAGGACGAGCTGTTTTTAGTGAAGACCATCTGCAGCGTTTAAAAGCTGGCTTAGAGGTGCTCCAAGTTGGCTTGCCAGCTTCCTTCTGGCAAGCTTTAGAGCAAGAAATGACGGTGCAGGCTCAACAGCTGGATGAAAGGCTGCTTAAAATCATGTTGCTGGCTGGCCCAGGCGGGCGTGGCTATAAGCGCAGTGAAACAGCTCAAGGCTGGCACC
>SKIX01000241.1 GCA_007116195.1 Marinospirillum sp.
GCACACTTTTTGCCAGACTTGGACGTGCGTGAGTTTCCCTTTTACTACCAGGCTGACCAGCTAAACAACCCTCAGTTACAGCCCGTTTGGCTAGATACCTACCAAGATCCAGCTGGCCAGGGTTGGGTGATCACCCTAAGTGTTCCCGTTGTTATTGATGGTGAGGTTGTTGCTGTGGCTGGCCTCGACATCACCCTGGAAGCCTTAATCAACCGCTTAATGGACTTTACTGTTCCTTGGAAGGGGTTTACTCAGTTGATGTCAGCAGATGCGAGCTTGCTGGCACAACCGCCTGCTACAGATGAAGTCTGGCAAGTGCATCGCGGAGCCTTGCAGCTGAGTTCTCAAGAACCTTTGGATTTGAAAATTGAACCCAGCCTGGACCCACGCCTGGAGCCTTTGCGTCAGGATGCCTCGGGTTTATTACAGCTGCATGCTGAAGAAGAAGCTGTTCTGGTCAGCTGGTCATCGCTAAGTGCAACAGGCTGGAAGCTGTTATTAGTAGCGCCTAAAGCAGAAGTGTTCAAAGCCAGGCAGCAGCTGCTGGATGATTATCAGCTTTTAATTTGGTTAGGCGGCAGTAGCCTCCTGTTGACCAGCGCTTTTTTGGTGTTCTTAGTGCGACGCAGAGATCAACGCCTGTTGGATTTTTTACAGCAACTCGCCTGGGCACAAAAGCCACCAGTGGACGTGGTTAAACCTGCGGAAACCTCGCCCTCTAGTGATGTCCTGCAGCACCTGCCCGGCCCTTTATTGATTTGTCAGTTTGATCGTGATGAAAAAATCAGTAGCTGTAATCTGGCCTTCGAACGCTATATGAAAAGCTCGCGCGCACACTTGCAAGGTCAACCCTTGGCACCCTTGCTGGCTATGCAAAAGCTGCCTCCAGGTAGCTGGATGGATGAGTTGGAATTAACAGTGCCTGAGCAGGAAAAAACACGCACCTGGTGGCTGAGCCTGGCACGTCAAGAAGACCAGGGTGGTTATGCTTTTCTGCTCGATTTAACGCGTTATAACCTTACCCAGCAGCAACTGCGAAATGAACGCGAAAGAGCGCGTCAAGCTGCCAAAATGAAAACAGAGTTTTCTTTAGTGGTGATTCGAGAAGCCAACAGCCTGCTTTCTCAGCTTTACCAGGCGTCCTTACAAATGAACAACCCAGAAAAATCCAGCGCCTGCCGAGAAAAAATTCAAGCAGTACAGCGCTTAATGGATGATTTGCTGGATATGTCCGATGAAAGTGAAGCCTTGGAAGCTCGGGATGCGGACCTGGAAGAACTGAATTTAGTGGATTGGGTAACTGAGGCTCAACAAGCTATCGATCCTCAGTTACAACAGCAGGGTCGTCAATTGATTGTTGACTATGCTGAAGGCTTACCCGAGTTAGTCTTGGGTGATCGTCGCCGTTTAAAGCGCTTGCTAAGGCATCTGTTGCGGCAAAGCCTGCAAATGTCCAGTCGGGGTGAGCTGCAGTTAAAGCTACAGGGTTCATCCGATCAGAAAAAGTTGTTAATTGAGTTAGTGGATTCAGGTGGCAAGTTAGCGGAAGAAGAGCGTAAGCGGCGTTATCAAGCTACAACACCTTTGGGTAGTAACTATGAGCCTGCTGAAGGTGGCTTAAGTCTGGGGCCGCTATTGGTACGCCAGCTAGTGCAGGAATTAAAAGGTAGTTTAGATGTTCAAGTAAGGCCAGAAGGCGGACTCCAGTTAAGCCTGACTCTACCGCTGCTACTGCAGGTGGAAGCTCAGCCGAAAGCAAATATCCTGGTTGTTGATGATGGCCCGGTTAACTCAATGCTGGCATCCAGTGTGCTTGAGAAATCAGGCTATAAAGTCGATGTTGCCAGCAGTGGTTATAAGGCTTTAGAGCTGGCGCTCAGCAACCAGTATGACCTGGTGTTAATGGATATCTTTATGCCTGGTATGGATGGCTTAGAAACAGCCAGCCACTGGCGCAAGCTCGATAACCCGAATGCTAAAATTCCTATTATTGCCGTGACTGCCAATGCCCAGGAGGGTGACTTGGCACGTTTTTATGACCAGGGAATTAATGCCTATCTTGCTAAGCCTTATCGCCCTGCAGAGCTAAGAGAGCTAGTAAAACGCTGGCTACCGAACCACTAATGAATGCCATTTTGGTGAAGCTGAGACACGATGCTAACACTTTTTGTTTACTTACTTTTAGGTGCCGGTGCTGGCTTGCTAGCGGGGTTGTTTGGAATTGGCGGTGGCCTGGTTATTGTGCCTGTGCTAGTGCTTACTTTTACTGCCTTGGGTTTTCCTGCAGAGGTTTTGGTTCACCTGGCTGTGGGCACTTCTTTAGCGACGATTATTCCTACTTCGCTTAGTTCGACCTGGTCGCACCACCAGAAAGGTGGCGTGAATTGGTACTGGTTTAAGTTGATGGCACCGGGTATTTTGCTGGGTGCTTTGCTGGGTGCCTGGACTGCAAGCCTGTTATCGGGAGCAGCCTTGCAGCAGGTTATCGGTGTTTTTGTGTTGCTGGTGGCGTTGAAAATGGCCTTGAACCTTAACCCTCCTCCAGGTGCTGCCCACTTGCCTGCTCCAGCGATGACTGCCGCTGGTGGTGTACTGGGGTGGGCCTCAGCAATTTTTGGTATAGGTGGCGGTACCCTAAGTGTGCCCTTTTTAACCTGGTGCCGAGCCGCAATGCACCAAGCTATAGGTACGTCGGCCGCTTTAGGGCTTCCCATCGCTGTTTTTGGTGCTCTGGGTAACCTTTGGGCAGGTTGGGGGCAGGCTCAACTGCCTCAAGGAGCTACGGGTTTTATCTATTGGCCAGCATTTGTCGGTATTGTTTTAATGAGCGTTCCCTTTGCTCGCCTGGGTGCTAAACTGGCGCATCGTTTGCCAGCTAAACTCTTGAAAAAGCTTTTTGCTTTGCTGTTGCTCATCGTTGGGCTGCGCTTTTTGTTGGCATAACAACCTGGGAGAATTCGCTTGCTCACTTATCCTGATATTAACCCTGTCGCCATCAGCCTCGGCCCTATCCAGGTTCACTGGTATGGCTTAGCCTATTTAGTTGGCATAGGTTTGGCCTGGTGGCTGGCTCGCCAGCGTGCTGACCGCTTAGGGCTGACAAAAGATCAAATCGGTGACCTGACTTTTTATGCTGCCGTAGGTGTGATACTGGGTGGCCGTTTTGGCTATGCACTCTTTTATCACTTTGACCGGGTACTGGCTGATCCTTTGTGGTTATTAAGGCTCTGGGAAGGCGGCATGGCCTTTCATGGCGGCTTTTTAGGGGTTGTCGTTGCTTTAATTCTTTTTGCTCGTAAACACCAGCTACCCTGGTTAAAACTGGGTGATTTTGTTGCGCCTTTAACGCCCATTGGGCTGGGTTTAGGTCGTCTGGGAAACTTTATCAATGGCGAACTCTGGGGGCGGGTAACTGACTCACCTCTGGGTATGGTTTTTCCTGGTGCAGGCCCTGACCCCAGGCATCCTTCACAGCTTTATCAGTTTGCTTTGGAAGGCCTGGTATTGTTTTTGGTACTTTGGCTCTTTTCGCGTAAGCCGCGACCAACGGGCAGCGTCGCTGGCTTGTTTTTGGTGGGTTACGGTAGCTTACGTTTTCTGGCAGAATTCGCGCGCGAACCGGATGCGCATCTGGGGTTACTCGCTATTGGCTTAAGTATGGGGCAATGGTTGTCTCTGCCCATGATCGCCGCCGGTATTGGTCTAATGTTCTGGGCCTATCGTCGTCAGCCGCAAACCAACTGATTAATCAAAGAGTAAGTCATGCAAGCCTATCTGGATTTAATGCGTCATGTACGCGAACAGGGTGTCTATAAGTCAGACCGAACTGGCACCGGCACCTACAGCGTTTTTGGTTATCAGATGCGCTTTGACTTGCAGGCGGGTTTTCCTTTGGTGACGACCAAGAAACTGCATTTGCGCTCAATCATTCATGAGCTGCTTTGGTTTCTCAAGGGGGACACCAATATCGCCTATCTCAAAGAAAACGGGGTCTCCATTTGGGATGAATGGGCCGATGAGCAGGGAGATCTAGGGCCGGTTTATGGTTATCAATGGCGCTCCTGGCCTGGGCCTCAGGGTGAATCCATCGATCAAATTAGCCAATTGGTCGAGCAAATCAAAACCAACCCTGATTCACGGCGTTTAATAGTTTCGGCCTGGAACCCGGCTCTGGTGGAGGCTATGGCCTTACCGCCTTGTCATTGCCTGTTTCAATTTTATGTGGCTGAAGGCAGGCTTTCTTGTCAGCTCTACCAGCGCTCTGCTGATATTTTTCTTGGGGTGCCCTTTAATATCGCCAGCTACGCCTTATTAACGCACCTGCTTGCTCAAGTCTGCGACCTGGAAGTAGGTGACTTTATTCATACTCTGGGCGATGCTCATCTTTACAGTAATCATTTAGAACAAGCTGATTTGCAGCTAACTCGGGAGCCTTTGCCCTTACCGCGGTTAAAACTCAACCCCAACATCAAAGACCTTTTTGCCTTTACTTTCGATGATATCCAAATTGAGGGTTATGAGCACCACTCTCTGATCAAAGCACCGGTGGCCGTATGAAAGAAGCTAACTTAACAGACCTGACACTGGATACCCCTGTGGCGATGATTGTTGCTGCAGCCCGTAACCGCGTGATAGGACACCAAAACCGGATGCCTTGGTACCTGCCTGAAGAGCTGAAACACTTTAAACGCACCACTCAAGGTAAGCCCTTAGTGATGGGCCGTGCAACCTTTGAGTCTATTGGACGCCCTTTACCAGGGCGTACTAATATTGTGGTGACACGTAACCCCGATTTTTCTCATCCAGGTATCAAAACAGCTTCCAGCCTGGCTGCAGCTTTGAAGTTAGCCGACAGCCAAGCGTTGGTTGATGGGGCTCAAGAAATAATGGTGATGGGGGGGGCGCAAATCTACCAGCAGGCGTTACCCCTAGCTACACGCCTTTACTTAACGACAGTTGAAGCTGAACCTGAAGGTGATGCCTGGTTCCCTGAGCTACAAGAAAAAGAGTGGCTAGAAGTGAGTCGAGACACCTACCCTGCGCAGGAAGGTAATCGTTATGGGTATCTAATTCGTCTTTTGCAGCGGGTATAAACCTGGCTTAGCTTGGCAACTTGGAATCGAGAACTATGGCTCTAGAGCAAAAAGTGAACGCCCTGTTTGAACAATTAACCAGCTATGCTGACCAGGGCTTGGGTGCCTTGGGGCGTGCACAAGAGGAAATCCAGGCGCTTAAAAAACGCAACCAAGAGCTGGAGCAGCGTATTCAACTGCTAGAAGGCAAGCTCGGGCAGCTAAAAGAAAAAATCAGCCATCAACTGCACGCGCCGGAAGGTCAAGACCTACTTAGTCGCCCTGATGCTCTTATGATGTTGATCAGGGAAACCCTCGACCTTGAAGCCGAACCTGTTGCGGTTGCACCCACTCAGGGGTATCCAGAGTTAGAGGCCTTGAACCCTCAAGAACGCTTGCAGCATTGGGTTAAAAAGTTCCCTCGCACCTTTATGCCTGGGCAACCTCAGCCGTTGAAAATAGGCATCCACGAAGAGTTGCTGGAAGCTGAAGGAGGCGACCCTAAAAAGATTCGTCGCGCTTTAGCCGGTTATGTCAAGGTTCCGCGCTATCTACGCTGTTTAAAAGCTGGCGCTGTCCGGCTCGACTTGCAAGGAGCCAATGCCGGCTTTGTTACGCAGCAAGAAGCAGAGCATGCTCAGCAGCAGCTGGATGCCTGGGAAGAGCAAAAAAAGCAAAAAGAAGCACGTAAGAAGCAACAACAGCAGGTTTTTCAAGCCAAGCAGGAAGAGCAGCGTTTAGAGTCCAAGTTGCAGCAGTTGATGCAACTTAGGGGGCGCTAAGAAGCCTGATTCACTGGTCAGGTATTAATTTCGATGCTTTGGTTAACTAGCCCAAGCATCAAATCTGAGCGGGTAATAATGCCTAAAAGCTGCCCTTTAGCATCCACCACAGGCACCGCCCTGACTTTATTCGTCAGCATCATACGCGCAATATCACGGACATCCGTCGCTTCTCGGGCGGTAATCAGAGGTGCTTTGATCAGCTGTCGCAGCTGTAAATCACTGAGCTTGGTATCTTTTTGATTAACCAGCTGGCCCACCCCAGCGGCCTCAACCAGTAAATCCCGATCATAAATCACCCCTTCCAGCCGACCCTGATCATCAACCAGAACCAAGTGATGAATGGACTCATCCTGGCATTTGATCCAGCCATCACTAATCGAGGCGCTTCCAGGTAAGGTAAAAACAGGTGAGCGCATCAGGCTGCTGGCAGGCAGATGCGGCAGCTGATTGGCATGGCTTGACTCAACTGCAGCGTAAGCATCAAGCGCCCGTTGCCTTGATGGCTGATCTTGAGAGTCCTTGTCATGCTGTCCACTGAGTTGCCGGCCTAGCCAGGTTTGATCGGAAATATTCTGCTCGTGCTCAGTGTTGCCACTTTCTTCATCAACGAGGCGACGGCTCGCCGTAGTCGCTTGAGTTTGGCGAATGGCGGGTCTTTGTAGCAGTTGGTTTTTTGGGGTGTGGATTTTAAGCCCCTGCTCATGAATAGGAAAAACCATTGCCTAACTCCCTGGAAATCTTTATGTAGTCCATTATAGAACGGCCAAAGTGAGTATTTCTTGAATTTTATTTTGCTGCACTGCGAGATAAATTCATTATTAAGTTATTGAAAAGTCGATTAAAAAAATCATTCGAAACCGAGTGGTTATTTGGGTTTAACTAGGCTAACTTAAGAGTGGGCTAAGGCTCAAACTAAGCAACAGCCTAGACAGGCAGAGGGTAAACAATGAGTGAAGAAATGCTGTTGGCTCTAGCACAAGAGCTGGAAACACGTCAGGCATGGGAAGAGGCCTTAAGTGCCGAGGTTGAGCAAACGCCACTGAAGATGGCGGCTTAATAGCAACCCTAGCCGAAATTTCTTCAAGCTTCCACTAAGAGAAGCCAACAAAAAACCGGAGCCTAGGCTCCGGTTTTCTTTTTTAGCCTGATGAAGACTCAGACCCTAGGTCTTCCTCGCCTAGCCCAGATACATAATCATCACACCGGCTGCAACCGCCGAGCCTATAACACCGGCTACATTGGGGCCCATGGCATGCATCAGCAGGAAGTTCTGAGGGTTAGACTCCAGCCCCACCTTGTTGACCACTCGTGCAGCCATAGGAACGGCAGAAACACCAGCAGCACCGATCAACGGATTGATGGGCATCTTACTGACCTTGTTCATAATCTTGGCCATGATAATGCCGGTTGCTGTGCCGATGGCGAAAGCCACCATACCCAGTA
>SKIX01000102.1 GCA_007116195.1 Marinospirillum sp.
CCTTAGCAATAAAGGTTCAGCAGCCAACACCTCACCCACTGAAGCGCAATGCGCCCAAATCACTTCTTTTTTACTGGGCGAGACATGGCCGGCTCGTTGTCGCTCGGAAAACTCGTTGATCTTTTCTTTTTCTAACCGCTTATTGATTAGGGGTAAGAGCAGGGTTAAAAAACCGGTATAAAGATAACGCGGCATCGATGACATTAGTTTTTATCCAGAATTGAACGCACCATCGCCGTGGTGGATACACCATCAACAAACTCTAGAACTTTGACTTCACCGCCCGCTTGCAGAACGCTGGCAGCGCCTGCAATTTCTTCTGGATGATAGTCGCCACCTTTCACCAATAAATCAGGTAATAGCTGGCTGATCAGTTCTGCTGGTGTGTCTTCTTCAAAAGCGACTACCCAATCAACCGCTTGCAGCCCTGCGAGCACTCGCATACGCCTTTCCAAGGGATTGATTGGCCGTGAAGGACCTTTAAGTCGACTGACCGAAGCATCGGAATTAACTGCAACAATCAAACGGTCACCCAGTTCTCTGGCTTCTTCAAGATAGGCCACATGACCGGCATGTAAAAGGTCAAAGCAGCCATTGGTCATAACCACCTTTTCTCCTCTGGCCTGAGCAGCTCTAACAGCTTCAACCAGGCTAGCGGGTGAAAGCATGCCATACTCAGTCAGCTTATCATTGTGCAAAGCTGTATAAACTTCCGCAATGCTGACCGTCGCTGTACCGGGTTTAGCAACCACTAAGCCGGCAGCCAAATTAGCTAACATCATGGCTTCAGGGTAAGCGTGACCCGAAGCCAGGGCTAAGCCCATGACGGCAATAACGGTATCACCAGCCCCTGTCACATCAAAAATTTCTTGGGCCCGAGTTGGTAGGTGTAAAGGCGTTTCACCTTCACGTAGCAGCAGCATCCCTTTTTCACTTAAAGTGACCAGTAAAGCTTCTAGCTCCAACTCTTGGCGGAGCGCCTCCGCTTTTATTTCTAATTGCTTTAGGTCAGCACAAGGCCCTACCACTGCCTCTAGCTCGGTGAGATTAGGTGTTAACAGACTGGCCTGGCGATAGCGTGAAAAATCCTTGCCTTTAGGGTCAATTAATACTCTTTTGCCTGCCTGGCGAGCTTGCTGTATTAAAGGCTGAATGTCTGTCAGAGTACCCTTGGCATAATCAGAAAGAATGACCAAATCAGCCTTGGCCAAGGCTTCTGTATAGGCTTGATTAAAACCCGCTTCAGTCGTCAAGGGTTGCTCAAAATCCAAACGAATCAGCTGCTGGTTGCGGCTCATCACCCGTAGCTTGGTAATGGTTGGCTGCTTTTCAGAAGCATGAAAGCGTGTTTTAACCCCAGACTGCTGCAAACGTGTAGTTAAAAGTTGAGCATTATCATCCTGGCCAACAATACCTGTAAGGCTTGCAGCAGCACCCAAACTAGCCAAGTTCAAAGCAACGTTAGCTGCACCACCTGGGCGATCATCTGTGTGCTGAACTTGCACCACAGGAACGGGAGCTTCTGGTGAAATACGTGCAGTGGCACCCTGCCAATAGCGATCTAACATCACATCGCCAGCAACCAGAACCTGGGCTTGCTCAAAAGCAACGAGGTTAATTTTCATGCAAGAGTTTCCTTGGTATTCATGATGGTATCCAGACGCTGCTGAACCTCCTCTAGAGTGATCAAATCCAAAGCAGCTGGATCTCGCACTCTTTGTCCCCAGCCCACCTGGCTGACGTCTTTATCTAAAAACTTCTTAACGGCTTCTGGGTAGCGGTTAGCAACCAACTCACGTCCCAACCAAGGGCCAGTTCGATCTGGGTTCGAAGTTGCATAAAGTCCTAAAGCAGGCCTGCCCCTAGCCACCGCCATATGAATGGGGCCTGAATCTGGCGCAACCACCAAACGAGCACCATCAATCAAACAAAGCAGCGCTTTTAAAGAGGTTTGCCCAGTTGCATTAATAACCGGTGTGCTGGCCAGGTCAACAATAGTCTTGGCGGTATCCTTCTCCATCGCCGTGGCTCCTCCAGTCAACAGAGTCTGTAAGCCATAGTTGGTGTAAGCATAGTCAACGAGGGCGGCATAGCCTTGGTTCGACCAGTTACGCCAATTACGTGCACGGTTGCTGGAGCAAGGGCTTAACAGCAAGTAAGCCTGACCTTCGGGTTGCCAGCGTTTAGCTTCATCGACTGCAGCTTGAGTTACTGGAATTCCCCAGCGCAGAGGGCCTGGCTGAATGCCTAGATGACGCACAAAATCCAAAAAACCTTCACCCACATGCTGTTGAGGGTTGGCGGCTAGCTGCTCATTCACAAACCAGCTTTGAAAGTCCTTTGCCCGCTCAGTATCAAAGCCGACACGACGGCGCGCAGGAAGAAACCGTGACAAGACACTGGCACGCAAAGCAGCTTGCATATGCAGCAAAACATCAAAAGGCCGGCCCTGCCGTTCACGAACCAGCTGTTTTCTCAGCGCCAACATGCCTGCCAAACCACTTTTCTTATCATAAACGCGAAAATCGACCCCTTCTAAACCTTCCAGTAAACTGTACTCAGCTCGACCTATAACCCAAGTGATCCGAACCTCAGGGCAAGCACTCTGCAGGGCACGTACACTGGGTACCAGATTGCACACATCACCTAAGGCCGAAAGACGCAGGATACAAATATCCCGCACTGAATCCGGCAGGGACTTAACAGACTGAGATGACATGGCAGGTTTCCAGCAGCAAGAAGATAAAGGGGCTTTTATTCTATATGACCCCTGCTTGATCCCACAAATCCACGATGACTGGTTTCAACTGGAATTTTGGCAAAACCAGCAGGCTTTACTAGGCGGTGCACCTGGCCGTGGAACCAGTTGTTTTATCCACACCCCTGCAGGGGAGGCCGTTTGGCGTCACTACCATCGTGGCGGTTTACCAGGGCGTTTTATTCGTGATCGCTACCTGTGGACCGGTCTTAATGCCACTCGTGCCTGGCAAGAAATGCATTTAACCCAGCAGTTATTAAACCTGGGCTTACCTGTACCCACACCCTTGGCAGCCCGAGTTAAACGCTGGGGTTTGACCTATCAGGCTGATCTAATAACCCTACGGATTCCTGAAGCCTTGCCTCTGAGTGATTATCTGCCACAGGTTGATGATCAGCGCCAACACCAAGTCATGGTTTTAACGGCCCAGTGTATCCGTAGCTTTCATCAACAAGGGCTGAACCACACCGACCTCAACCCGCGCAATCTTTTAATCCAACCCCAACAGAATCGTATCTGGCTGATTGATTTTGACCGCTGCCACCTAGGTACAATCAATGCCAAGGTCGCTAAGGCTAACCTGGAGCGCCTTTACCGGGGGCTACGTAAGCTTGATGGCATAGCAGCGGAAGGCTGGTATCAGGCTTTGCTTACTGCTTATCAAAGGACATAACAGCTTTTTGCAAAAATGCTGACTCTTTTCACTGTTTACTCGGTTATTTAATGCCAGACTGATTGCTAGCCCTTTACTTAGCCAAGGAAGCCTCAGCGATGCGACTGATTCAGGTTTGTTTAGAAGACGAATACACACCCCAGACACAACAAGTCGAACAACTAATCCGTACTCTTGCAGAAAAGAGAATTAAGCAACAGGTGGTGTGTAGCAAGGGTTCAATACTGCAGCACCGCTTGCAGCATCTTCGCAGTCTTCATCTAGTTCCTGTCAGCAACCGTTTTAGTGGTCACTACAAGGTGCCTAAAACCGGCTTGGTTCACGCTCATGATTTACCTGCTGCTCGCTGGGCGGGTTGGCAGCGAAAACTTCGTGGCAACCCTTGGCTCATGAGTTGGCATTCAGCTGATGCCGAGTCCACCGAGCACTTGGATGGCAGCCTTTTAAAGCAAGCCCAAGCACTCATTGTTACTTCCTTTTCAGCTGAGCTAGCCATGCGGGAAAAGGCCATCTGCCCAGTTAAGCGTATTTCTGATGCGGCCATTAGCCTGGACACCAATCCAATGAAAATGACTGAGCTGCGCAGCCATTACCAAGGGCGCTTTGTCATCGGTCATTGGGGCCGCATTGCGCAAGACGCTGGTGGTCAAGCACTCTTAGTTAAATGCGCCGAACGCATGCAGGCCGACTTCCCAAATATGGTTTTTGTTATTCTGGGTGAAGGTCCTGACTATCAAAAACTTAAGCAGCAATACCCAGCTCGGCAAAACTTGGACTGGGTTGGTGAACCCAAGCACCCAGGTGATTACTTTTCCATCATGAACCTATTTATTGATCCTGCCAATCGCGCCGATTCCTTTACTGGCATTTTGCAAGCCATGAGTTTTCATATCCCAGTCATTGCTAGCAAAATTTCCGGTTTTTCCGAACTCATCAGCCATCGCAGTAATGGCCTGCTATTCAAAAAAGGTGATGTGGCTTCCTTGGAAGAAATGATCAAGGTGCTTTACAACTCAACACAGCTACGTACTCGTATAACCCGAGATGCCAACCGTGAACTTAAAGAAGTGAGCGCTGAACAGATTGCACTGAAGCATTTAGCTGTCTACCAAGCCCTCATCAAGAGCCTGAAAGCGGCTAACGGATAGGGTATACTTCCTGCCCATTCGTTGACCATTCAATTAACGCAAGGGCAGCCACTCATGAACTCGTCTACACCAGACGTCAAAACCTTCCAGGGTCTGCTACTGGCCCTGCAACATTACTGGGCTGAACAAGGCTGTGTAATCCTTCAGCCACTAGATATGGAAGTTGGAGCCGGTACTTTTCATCCCGCTACTTTTTTACGTGCTCTAGGGCCAGAAACCTGGAACTCAGCCTATGTTCAGCCTTCACGCCGCCCCACTGATGGCCGTTATGGCGAAAACCCCAACCGTTTACAGCACTACTACCAGTTTCAAGTAGTGATGAAACCTTCCCCAGCGGATATTCAGGAACGCTACCTGGGTTCTCTGCGAGCGTTGGGCATAGATCCTCTAGTCCATGATGTTCGCTTTGTCGAAGACAACTGGGAATCCCCCACTCTGGGTGCCTGGGGTCTAGGCTGGGAAGTCTGGCTAAACGGTATGGAAGTCACACAGTTCACCTACTTCCAGCAAGCAGGGGGGATAGAATGCTATCCAGTCACGGGTGAAATCACCTATGGTCTGGAGCGGATCGCTATGTACCTTCAAGGTGTGGATTCTGTGTATGATCTCATCTGGACACGAGACCCTGCTGGAAACCCTGTGACCTATGGTGATGTTTTCCTGCAGAACGAGAAGGAACAAAGCGCCTATAACTTTGAGCAGGCCGATGTCGAAGCCTTGTTTAATTGGTTTGATCACTGCGAACGCGAATGTAATAAGCTATTAGAAGCTGGCCTGCCACTGCCCGCCTATGAGCAGGTGCTCAAAGCCTCGCACACCTTTAACCTCCTAGATGCTCGTCACGCTATTTCTGTCACCGAGCGTCAGCGTTACATTTTACGCGTGCGCACTCTCGCTCGGGAGGTGGCACTTGCTTATTTCAATTCCCGCAAAGCACTCGGCTTCCCCCTAGCCCCCGAAGATTTACGCCGAGAAGTTCTGGCTTCAGAAGAGGAGAAAGCCTGATGTCAGCTGCCGATCTATTATTTGAATTAGGGTGTGAAGAGTTACCCCCCACCCTGCTAGACACCCTAAGCCAAGCCCTGGAAACGGCTGTAAGTGAAGGCCTGGAAGCAGCTGGCCTGCCTTTCAGTAGCCTTGAACGCCTGGCTACGCCCAGACGCCTGGCATTAATTGTCCGTGACCTAGCCGAACAACAGCCTGACCAGGAAATCGAGCGCAAGGGGCCTGCCGTTAAAGCAGCCTACAAAGATGGTCAACCAACCAAAGCTTTGCAGGGTTTTGCCCGCTCTTGCGGTGTTGAAGTCGACCAGTTGCAAACCCTGGAAACAGATAAAGGCAGCTGGTTGATTTACCGTAACACTCAGCCAGGTCAAGCCACTGCTGATCTACTGCCTGAACTCTTTCACAAGGCTATTCAGCAACTGCCTGTTCCTAAGCGCATGCGCTGGGGAGCCAGTCGAACTGAATTTTCTCGCCCCGTACATTGGCTAGTCCTTCTACACGGTCAGCAAGTTATTCCAGCACAGCTACTCGGTTTGAGCAGCGACCGTATTACCTATGGTCACCGTTTCCACGCACCTGAAGCCATTAACCTGGCCTCCGTTGCTGATTATCTGCCTGCTCTTCGCCAAGCAAAGGTTATTGCTTCCTTTGCAGAGCGCCGTGAGCTCATTCGTGAACAAGTCCTTGCCGAAGCAGCGAGTCGGCGTGGACAGGCTGTTATTGATGAAGACCTACTGAGTGAAGTGACAGGCTTAGTTGAATGGCCGGTTGCACTTACTGGCTCTTTTGATGAGCGTTTTCTGGAAGTACCTGATGCCTGCCTGATTTCTTCCATGAAGTCACACCAGAAGTATTTTCATTTGGTTGATGAAAAGGGGCAGCTACTGCCACTATTTATTACCGTGAGCAATATTGAAAGCAAAGACCCTAGTGCGATCATTCTCGGTAATGAAAAGGTTATTCGTCCTCGTTTAGCTGATGCAGCCTTCTTTTTTGAAACGGATAAGAAAACACGCCTTTCAACCCGCTTTGAAGGCTTGGAAAAAGTTGTCTTCCAAAAACAGTTAGGCAGCTTGGCTGATAAGTCTCGCCGTTTACAGCATTTAGCTGCTGCTATAGCTGAACGCTTGAACGCTGATCAAGACAAAGTGCAGCGTGCAGCAACGCTGTGCAAATGTGATTTAAACACCGAAATGGTGCTGGAATTCCCCGAACTGCAAGGCCTTATGGGCGAAGCCTATGCTCTGCATGATGGTGAGAACCCAGAGGTTTGTCGTGCACTGCGTGAGCACTACCTGCCGCGCCATGCTGGGGACAGCTTGCCGGAAACTACGACCGGTATCTGTCTTGCTTTGGCTGATCGTCTCGACACCCTGACGGGTATTTTTGGAATTGGTCAAAAGCCTACAGGTGTTAAAGATCCCTTTGCTTTGCGCCGTGCCACCCTGGGCGTGCTCGCTCTACTGGTTAACAAACAGCTGGATTTGGACTTACGCCAACTCATTCAGCTCGCCCTGGCTCAGCACCCTCAGCTCAGCTTGCCACTGCAACAAGTCGAACAGGAACTACTCGACTATATGCTTGATCGCTTCCGTGCCTGGTACCAAGCTCAAAACCTGCCTACCGGTGTGTTCTTGGCCGTACGTGCTCGCGGAGTTACTCACCCGCTGGACTTTGATCGTCGTGTTCAAGC
>SKIX01000022.1 GCA_007116195.1 Marinospirillum sp.
AGCGGCTACTGGCTCGCATTTCCACTTTGCAGGATACGGTTTCTGATCGGCGTGAGTTCTACAATGAGTCGGTTAATATCAATAATATTCGGCGCGAGCATTTTCCTGACTTGATTATTGCCCGTTTATTTCGCTTTAAAGCCTTTCCATTATTTGAGATTAGCTCCGAGGAGCGTGAAAAACAGCTGGATATTAACCAGATGTTTGGTTGATGTTTTTAGGCCACCCCGTTTGGCGGTTCAAGAAAGCAGAACAGCAAGCAGTTGAAGTAACCTGCTGTTCCGCTTTTGCTGATGAGTGGCCTGTTATTGGGTCTGTGGCAAAGCGATAAATCCGACCGTGAAGATGGCTTTACCGGTTTTGTAAGTGACCATTGACATCAATAATACGACAAGTATCGCCTGGCCTTACATGTTGATTGCAGGCTTCCAGCGCAGCCTCAATAGCTGCTTGTTCCGTTGCAAAGCCTTGACGCATTGCAAATGCAAAGTCTGATACGGCAAAAGCACGGTGTCTGGCCGCTTTTGAATACTCCTCCTGGTAAATCTTTAGAGTGCTATTGTGGCGAATGTAATAGCCTTCAGGGCTATCTGGGGCAACTAATTCACCGTTCAGGTCAACTAATGCACAGGGTGAACCCTGACCACGGCGAAAATACTCGCAGCGATCAATGGCGTAGGCAATGGCATCTTCTGGTTTGGTGCGGTTTTGAGTCCAGGCCCAGGCACCACCCAAGGATTGGGCAAAGGCTTTGTTGTCGCCTGCTTCAGCATAACGAGTTTGATAAGCCTCAAGTGCTCTCTGACTGGAAAAAACTTCACTGAGGTTTTGTGCCATTAAGCTGCTGGGTAGTATCCAAGTAAAAAGAAGGCTAAAGGAAAGAATTACAGTGCGCATAAGCTTCTCCAAAAGTGACAGACTAAAGAGTTAGTTGGAATTCACAAACTGGCCATTACGGTTGATTACTACGCAAGGTTCCTGACCTTCAGCCAGGCCCTCATTGCAGGCTTCCAATGCATCGCTTTCGGCTTCTGCAAGGCTGTTACGGTTGCCACGCCATGACCAGCGACCACTTGGAGACTGCACGAAAACCTTGTGGTTCTGGCTATTAGCGTAGGAGCCTTTGTAGGCTTCAACAGCAGAGTGGCTTGAAAAGTGGGTTTCTGCTTCAGAGTAGACACCAAATAATTGCCCATTGATATCCGCAACAACGCACTTGACGTCGCTCTGTCTTTGGCGTTGTGCATTTTGACAGCGATTGAGTGCGTCTCGAACGGCTACCTCGGGTCGGGTGCTATTGTACGCCCAAGCATAAGCACCATCGGTGGTCGTAACAAAAGCCTTGTGCCCTGGCTTTTGAAGGTAGTCGTTATAGTCCTGTAAAATTTGTCCTGTTCCAATAACTTGGGTCGGTGATTGAGCAAAAGCACTCCAGCTTAAAAGAAGAAGCAACAGCAAAGCAGAAAACTGCTTGAGTTTTATAGTTTGTTTGGGTTTCATGACGGCACCTTGGTTTTGAGCTGTTAAAATGAAGTCCTTTACAGGCTTCTTTATTAACTTTATCCAAGCGGAGCAATTATGTCCAAGCTGATCCTTGCCAGTGGTAATGCAGGCAAGCTGAAAGAATTTTCTGATTTGCTACAGCCACTGGGCTGGCAGGTCGAGCCCCAGTCAGTTCACGCTGTGGAAGAAGCCGAAGAAACCGGCCTGACTTTTGTAGAAAATGCCTTGATTAAGGCGCGCAATGCTGCTCAGGCAACGGGTTGTGCGGCTTTGGCCGATGACTCTGGCCTTGAAGTGGATGCCCTTAAGGGAGCACCAGGCATTTATTCAGCCCGTTTTGCCGGTGCAGGCTGCAGTGATGCGGATAATAACGCCAAGCTGTTGCGCGAGTTGGAAGGTTTGCCGCCGGAACAGCGCACTGCGCGCTATTGGTGTGTGCTGGCTTTTTTGCGCTTTGCTGAAGACCCCACCCCCATTCTTGTTCAAGCCAGTTGGGAGGGGCAGCTACTGGCTGCTCCGCGTGGTGAAGGTGGCTTTGGTTACGACCCTTTATTTTGGCTGCCGGAATTGGGTAAAACCGCGGCGGAGCTTGCCAAGGAGGATAAAAACCGTCTTTCTCATCGTGGACGGGCTAGCCAGCAATTACTTCAGGCTCTGCAAGAGCGCTACGGGCAGTGAAACAGCTTCCTTTATCCCTCTATGTTCATCTTCCTTGGTGTGTGCGCAAGTGCCCCTACTGTGATTTCAACTCTCATGCCCTGACCGCCTCGGGCAGGGGTGCGGGCCTGGATGCAGAGACCGAGCGGCAGTATGTGCAGGCTCTGTTGGCTGATTTGGATCATGAGCTGCTTGCCTGGCCGCAAGTAGCTGAGCGCCCACTGGTGTCAATTTTCTTTGGCGGTGGCACGCCCAGCCTTATGTCTCCAGCGGGTTATGCGCAGTTTTTTGCTGGCCTGCAGCAGCGCCTGCAGTTGCGAAGTGACTGTGAAATTACTCTGGAAGCTAACCCAGGTACAGTGGAGCAGAAGCGCTTTAGTGGCTATCGGGCCGCGGGCATTAATCGCCTGTCGATGGGTATTCAATCTTTTTCTGATCCTCAGTTACAGGCTTTGGGCCGCATTCATTCCGGCAAGGAAGCTCTGCTAGCGGTGCAGGCAGCAAGGCGAGCAGGTTTTGATAACTTCAATCTGGATTTGATGCATGGCTTACCGGATCAAACTCCAGCGTTAGCTCAGGAGGATTTAAAACAGGCGTTGGACTTGCAGCCCAAGCATCTGTCTTGGTATCAGTTAACGCTGGAACCTAATACAGAGTTTTATCAGCGTCCGCCGATATTGCCGGAAGAAGACTTGCTCGCCGATATTCAAGCGGCTGGGGAAGTTCAGTTAGCTGAGCAGGGCTTTGAACACTATGAGGTTTCGGCTTTTGCTCAACCTGGTTATGCCGCCCGTCATAACCTTAACTATTGGCAGTTTGGTGATTATTTGGGCTTAGGTGCGGGTGCGCATGGCAAACTAACGCGTCTTGACTCTGCTGCGCCGGGCGGTTTGTTCATTGAGCGTCGCTGGAAAACACGTCAGCCCCAGGCTTATTTGTCGCGGCTGGTGGAGGGAAGGGATTTTTTAGCCGGGCGCGAAGAGGTTACAGCTGAACAGCGCCCGCTGGAGTTTATGATGAATGCTCTACGTTTGCAGTCAGGTGTGGCTACAGAGCTTTATGCCGAGCGCACGGGTTTAGCTTTGACGTCTTTACAGCCTCAAGTGGCTAGTTTGCGTGAGCAGGGGTTGTGGGTAACACAAGAGCAGCGTCTGGCCACAAGTTCTTTGGGTTGGCGCTTCTTAAATCAAGTGCTGGAGACTTTTATGCAGTCGAGTGAAGGAAATCAATCATGAGCACTGGCCTCTTTGCTGTTCAGCGCGGGCGGTTGTTGCTGTTGCTGTTGCTGTTTGTTCTGCTAACCGCTTGTGGTCGTGGTGCAGATGAGCACCCACCCTTACCGGCAATGAATTTGGACAGTGAGCGCTTTTATGTGGCAGGTGTGTCGTCAGGTGGCTCCAAGGCCCAGCACTTACACTTAAGCTGGCCAGACGAGGTGAAGGGAGTCGCTGTTTTTGCTGCGGCGCCCTATGCTTGTGCTCGGGGCGGGGTTAATGCTGCCCTGTTTCAGTGCATGGGAACGCGCGGTGGGCGACCTGATTCCCGACGCTTGCTACAGCAAATACAGGCTGATTCGGCGGAGGGTAAGCTGGGTGATTTGTCCGTGTTGGCAAGCACGCGGGCTTTTATTTACCAAGCTGGTCAGGATCGTGTAATCGCAGCAGCCGTGACCGATGCAACAACGGCGCTTTACCAGCAGCTGCTGCCCCAGGAGCAACTGGAAATCAGCCGTCATCCTGAAGCAGGGCATGGCTTCCCAGCCACAGCATCAGGTGTTGCCTGTAATGCGAGCGCTAGCCCCTATGTTAATGCGTGTGGTTTTGATGGAGCGGGTTTGAGCCTAGACCACCTAGATGCGAGTCAGAGGCGCCCGTTATTAACTGCTCCCCAGGGGGAGCTGCAGCGTTTTAGTCAGCGCCCCTTCGCTGCTAACAGTCGAGGTATGGCCGATTACGGTTATTTCTATCAGCCGCCAAGGTGTCGCGGTGAGGCTGACTGTGGTCTGAAAATGGTGCTGCACGGTTGTGAGCAGAGTGTTGAGGCTGTGGGTAAGGCGTTTATTGAGCAAAGCGGCTATCTGCAGCAGGCGGATGCACGTAACCTGGTACTGGTATTTCCACAAATCAGCAAGACGCTACCTAACCCAAAAGGCTGTTGGGATTGGTGGGGCTATGAATCCAGTGCTTTTGATACCCGTGAAGGGCCACAGGTAGAAGCTTTGAGAGGCATTTGGCAGCAGCTGCTTAACGGAAATTAGCCTGAATAACGGTGAAGTCATATTGGCTACCGTAGCTGCGCCCTTCTGGGGGGTGAAGGATGACGCTCGCTCGCCAGACCATCACCTCATCGGTGCAGATGCCCAGCCTGGGTGTGGCGGTAAAGGTGCCGCCACCCTGATGCTCAAAGCGAGTGCGGTTATAGCCCATGTACATGTCTCTGCCTTGAAGATCCAGCTCCAGTTCTAGCGCTTCCAGCTCATCTTTGGAGTAGCCTTCTAACTGCAGGGTGACAGGCAAAGGCTCCAGAGGCGTCGGCTCTTCGCTGTTGAGTGTGAAGTACAAGCGGCGCTGACCCGGTAAAGGAGTGCTGCAGGTTTCTTCGGGTAATTGGCAGGCTTCACTGGGGTGCCAGTCGATATCGCCGGTTTGTCGGCCTGCAAGATAGGCGGTTAGATACCAAATAGCTAACAGGATACTAATCAAGGTGACCAGTATCAGTATATTGAGCGGATAGGGACGCCGCGCCGAGTCATATTTAGAAGTCATCAAGCCATCCTGATCTTGCTAAGATGGCTATCCTACCAAACCTAGCGCTTGAACGCCCGTGGTGCGTCGCCGCATTGTTAACCTTTAGAGGAGTGAAGCTAGATGCCAAGCCATTTAATTGAATTAAGCCACCTAGGTGGCGGCGTTAGTCGTTTACAACTGAATCAGCCGGCTAAACTCAATAGCCTGTCGATGCAGCTGTTGCAGGAGCTGGGTCAGCAACTGGACGTGGTTGCTAAAGATGCTTCGATTCACGTGGTGATTCTAGCCGCGGCTGGAAGGGTATTCTGTGCGGGACATGACTTAAAAGAGGTTCAGGGTCAACTGGGCGATGACCAGGCACAGCTGGCGCTCTTCCAAAAGTGCAGCCAAGTGATGCAACAGCTGGTGCAGCTACCTAAGCCGGTGATTGCTCAGGTTCAGGGTGTGGCCACGGCAGCAGGTTGTCAGCTGGTCGCTTCTTGTGATTTGGCTGTCGCTGCAGAAACAGCCCGCTTTGCTACCCCTGGGGTGAATATAGGTTTGTTTTGTTCGACCCCGATGGTGGCTTTAAGCCGTAATGTTAACCGCAAAGCGGCGATGGAGATGTTGCTGACCGGTGAATTGATTTCTGCTGCCAAAGCTGAGCGCCTGGGGTTGGTTAATCGCGTTGTGGCTGATGCCGAGCTGGATGCGGCAACCCTGGGCTTGGCACAGCAGATTGCGAGTAAATCACCGAAAACCCTGGCTATAGGTAAAGAGGCTTTTTACCGTCAGTTAGAAATGCCCTTGGCCGAGGCCTATGCTTATACCAGTGAAGTTATGGCAGCAAATCTGGCAACTCTGGACGCTGAAGAGGGCATTTGTGCCTTTGTTGAGAAACGCCAACCTGAGTGGAAAGGAAAATAATTGCTTCTGCCCTACCCTAAGGTCGCGTTGCTAGTGGTTACGCAGTTGCGGTTTCTTGGGTATAATCTCGCTACTCAGTTTTTAGCTTCGAAGTAAAAAGACCCAGGCTGTGCTCGGCAAAGGCTCACGAGCCCTATCCGGTTGGCCTGAAAAACCAAACGATTAGAGGTGGTGAGAGTGAAACAGAGAATTCAGGTGACTCGCATTTTGGCAGCGGCAGCCGTGTTGGGTTTGGGCCTTTTGGTTGCTATGCAGGCTCAGGCGCGTTTCGGAACGCCGGAAGAAATTGCTGAGCGTTTAAAGCCAGCTGGTGAGCTTTGCTTGCAGGGCATGGAATGTGGTGGGGCCGCTGCTGAAGTGGCTTCTGGCCCTGCTAAATCCGGTAGTGAAGTTTACTCGGCTGTATGTGCCGCCTGCCATGATAATGGCGTTGCAGGTGCTCCTATTATTGGTGATGCAGCCGGTTGGGGTGATCGTTTGAATAAATCCCTGGAAGACTTGGCTTCTAGCACGATCAATGGCATGGGTGCGATGCCCCCACGCGGTGGCAGTAACTTCTCTGACGAAGAAATTCTGGCTGCGGTTGAATATATGGTCAATAACACTCAGTAATTGCTGAGCTGTTCTATAAAAAGCCCCGGTTGAGTTTTTGACTGGGGCTTTTTTGTTAGCTTTTCAGCAACTCACGCAGTGCGCTGGCGCGGCTTTTATTGCGCTGCATCTTCTGCTCCGGTGTTTCCTGGGGTTCACCGGCACGCCCCTTCCAATCTAAGTCTTCAGCTGGCAGTTCATCCAAGAAGCGGCTGGGCGTGCAGTTAAGCATTTCACCGTAGGTTTTGCGCTGGCGTGCCAGAGTTAGCGTCAGCTGTTGCTGAGCACGGGTGATGCCGACATAGGCAAGGCGTCTTTCTTCTTCGATGGTATCCGCTTCGATGGCATTGCGATGCGGCAGCAGTTCTTCTTCCAGCCCCATCAGAAACACCTGCGGAAACTCCAGCCCCTTGGAGGCGTGCAGGGTCAGTAGTTGCACCTTGTCGGAGTCATCTTCTTCCTCCTGTTGTTCCAGCAGATCCCGCAGCACCAGGCGGGCAATGGCTTCCCGTATGGTCGCGTCCGGATTGTCTTCCTGCATGCGCTTTAAGGTTTCCGCGAGGGAATCGATCAGCGTCCAGATGTTGGCATAGCGGCGTTCGGCAACGGTCGGCGAGCTGGCATTCTGGTGAAGCCAGGCTTCGTAATCCATATCCCGAATCATTTCACCAATGGCGGCAATGGGCTCATCCCGTTCGCAACGCTCAATAATGCCGTCCAGCCAGTGGGTGAAACGGCGCAGCCGCTCAACCTGGCGCTCACTCAGGTACTGTTCCAGCCCCAATTCATGACAGGCGGCAAAGAGGCTGACTTCACGGTCCTTGGCATAGAGGGCCAGTTTTTCCAGAATCGCCGGGCCGATTTCACGCCG
>SKIX01000126.1 GCA_007116195.1 Marinospirillum sp.
GCTGCTTCTTCAGAGTTTACTTGGTAAGAAGCGCCGGAAATATCCTGCTTCCATTTAACATCATCAAAGATAAAGAACTCAGGTTCAGGGCCAAAGAAAGCGGTGTCGGCAATGCCGGTAGACTTGAGGTATTCTTCAGCGCGGCGAGCAATGGAGCGAGGATCGCGCTCATAGCCCTGCATGGTGCTGGGTTCAATAATGTCACACTGTAGAATGAGAGTGGCTTCATCAGTGAAAGGGTCTAGAACGGCAGAAGAGTCGTCAGGGCGCATAATCATGTCGGACTCATTGATGCCTTTCCAGCCACCAACTGAAGAGCCATCAAACATCTGGCCGCCTTCAAAAAAGTCTTCATCAACTGCATCTGCAGGAATGGTGACATGCTGTTCTTTACCACGGGCATCGGTAAAACGCAGATCAACCCACTTAACATCGTGCTCTTTAATTAGGTTTAAGCTTTTCTCGGACATCGTCGCCTCCGTTGATTGGCGTTGGTTCAAAGTTGAAGTGTTACTCTACCCAAAACAAAGCAAGCCCTGTGCCAAAACCAAGCAAAACCCCTGCAGGCTAGATAGGCTGCAAGCTGTAGCGAGCGTCTGGCTAGCGGTTTATCGCTTTATTGGATGAACTAAGGCGAGCTATGCACGCTTCAGGTGCAGTATAGCTGTTTGGGCACCAAGGTGGGGCAAACCCCTGCTTTGAATGCACTGAAATACATCAAGGCGTAAAAAACTATTCCTCGTCGTTTTCAGGCGTTATACTGTTGCGCCCTTTTTTCAGGTAGGCCAAATGATGTTCGCGTTAATTCTGGCTGCCTGGTTTCTGACCACCCTTCCGGCTTGGCCGGGGAGCAGCTAGTGATTGAAAAACTTCGTAACATCGCCATTATTGCCCACGTTGACCATGGTAAAACCACGCTGGTCGATAAACTCCTGAAGCAGTCAGGTACTCTGGATCGCCGTGATGCTGAGTCTGAGCGCGTCATGGACTCGAACGATCAAGAAAAAGAACGCGGCATTACTATTCTTGCCAAGAATACTGCGATTGACTGGGAAGGCTACCGCATCAATATTATTGACACCCCTGGCCACGCTGATTTTGGCGGTGAGGTTGAGCGGGTGATGTCGATGGTTGATTCCGTGCTGCTGCTGGTTGATGCAATGGATGGCCCTATGCCGCAAACGCGCTTTGTGACGCAAAAAGCCTTTGCTCGTGGCCTTAAGCCCATTGTTGTGATCAACAAGGTGGATCGCCCTGGTGCTCGCCCTGACTGGGTTGTCGATCAGGTGTTTGACCTCTTTGATAACCTAGGCGCAACGGATGAGCAGCTGGATTTCCCGATTATTTATGCTTCGGCCTTGAACGGCATCGCCGGTAATGATCCTGCAGAGATGGCCGAAGATATGGCGCCTCTGTTTAAAGCCATTACTGATTTAGTACCTGCGCCGGATGTTGACCCTGAAGGGCCTTTCCAGATGCAGATTTCTGCATTGGATTACAACTCTTATGTGGGTGTTATTGGTGTGGGTCGAGTGACGCGTGGCCGTGTTAAACCCAATCAGCAGGTGGTGGTCGTCGACCGTGATGGCAATACGCGTAAGGGTAAAGTCGGCCAGGTTATGACTTACCATGGTTTGCAGCGTAATGAGAGTCCTGAAGGTGCCGAGGCAGGTGATATCATCTGTGTCACTGGCTTTGATCCGTTGAATATTTCTGACACCATCTGTGATCCTGAAACCCCTGAAGCCCTGCCCGCCCTGACGGTTGATGAACCGACCGTGACCATGACCTTCCAGGTCAATGACTCGCCTTTTGCCGGCAAGGAAGGTAAGTATGTCACCAGCCGCAACATCAAAGAGCGTCTGGAAAAAGAACTCATTCACAATGTTGCCTTACGAGTTGAGGAAACTGAAAGCCCAGACAAATTCCGCGTTTCTGGTCGTGGTGAACTGCATTTGTCGGTATTGATCGAAACCATGCGTCGTGAAGGCTTTGAGCTGGGCGTATCTCGCCCTGAAGTTATCATTCGTGAAATTGATGGCGTTAAGCAAGAGCCTTATGAAGAGCTGATTATTGACGTTGAAGAGCAGCACCAGGGTTCCATTATGGAAGAACTGGGCAAGCGCAAAGCCATTATGAGTAATATGAACCCAGACGGTAAGGGTCGGGTGCGCTTGGACTTCATTATTCCGTCAAGGGGTTTGATTGGCTTCCGTAACCAGTTTATGACCCTGACTTCAGGTTCCGGAATTCTGACCAGTATTTTTGACCACTATGGTCCTTTGGCTGAAGGCGCTATGTCCAGCCGCATTAATGGCGTGCTCGTCTCTATGGCAGCGGGTAAGGTCTTGGCTTATGCGCTAACCACTCTGCAAGATCGTGGCCGCTTATTTGTTGAGCCAGGTGTCGAAGTTTATGAAGGTATGATTGTCGGCATTCATGCGCGAGACAACGACTTGGTTGTTAACCCAACCAAGGCTAAAAAGTTGGATAACATGCGTGCCTCGGGTAACGATGAAACGATTCAGCTGGTTCCACCTGTGCGCTTTAGCCTGGAGCAGGCACTGGAATTCATTGATGACGATGAATTGGTTGAAGTAACGCCCCTGCACATACGTATGCGTAAAAAGCTCTTGAAAGAAAACGAGCGCAAGCGTTCGAAAAAGTAAGTTAAGAGTGGATGCAAATGAACGGCCTTTCGGGGCCGTTTTTTTATAGAAACTCTCAGTGCTGTGCGAAGTCCTAAGGGTTGTTAACAGTTTCCGAGGAGCGACAATGACTTTTCAACGCAAGCTATTACTTTTGGTGTTTATTACACTACTTGTTGTGCTGTTATGGCCTAAGGGCGAGGAGCAGGTTCCAGTTCCTGAGGAGCCTGAAATTTTAACAGAGGAAGCGGCTGAAGAAACTTCAACCGCTAGGGATAGCCAGCGCTCGGAGACTGAGCAGGGAGCTCAGGGTGCCACTGAAGCTGAGGTGCTAGAAGAGCTTGCCGCAACGCCGCTAAGTGAAACGCAACCCGATGCTGCAGCGAAAAAGCGTCCTGCTAGCCCCGTTTCTGGGTTAACTCAAGCCGATCAGGATTATTTGTATGAGCGAGGTATTGATGATCCTAGAGAAGTTCTTAAAGACCTCTTGGCACGTGACGAGCTTCTGCCATCAAGCTCGGTCTCGGATCAAAGCTTAAGATTTGTTGCCGAAGAAACCCAGCTATTGAGCCGCCGTTGGGTATTAGCGACCTTTACTGATGGCAGCACTCAAGGGCAGGCCCTCTATGAGTTTGAAATCTCCCCTGGCGGTGAACTCATCTGGGTACTCTTGTCACAAACCAGTCGCTAACAGCGGCGTCGTTTGAGATCACGGATCAAAAAACGCCCCGGGTGAAGGCTTTCAACTAAGTCTTGCTCCAAAGGCGCGGGTTCTTGCAGAATTTGGCTGGCTAAGAGTTCGGCGGCTAAAGGGATGCTCGCAAGCCCGCGTGAGCCATGACCCAGGTTCAACCAAAGCCCAGGGTAGTAGCGCCCTGGGGTTGCTGCCTGCCAATCCCCTTTTTGGCGCAGAGGGGCAAAGTCTTCTAGCCAAGCCGAAGCAAGTGGAGCTGGGCCGACCAGGGGTAAATAATCGGGGCTGCTACAGCGAAAACCAACGCGCCCAGGCTGCTGGGTAAAATCAGGCTGTTGAGCACTGAGCTGGCTTGCCAACTGGGGCAGGCTAGACGCTAATTCCTGCCAATTACTCTGATGGTCTGCCGCGGTTAGTTCAGGGTTATCGCTATGTAAATTAAAGCTGGCGCCATAGCAAAGCTGCTGTTGCCAAGTGGGGGTCACATAACCCCCTGCGCAGACCACGGTATTGAGTTGAGGTTCGGTTTCACTCCGAGTAGGCAGGTGAGAAACCTGGCCTCTGATGGCTTTAACAGGCAGCCAGGCCGTGGGTTGAAAGTTTTTGGTTGCCGTGGCCGTGGCTAAAATAACCTGACTGTATTTTTGAGTTTTGCCCGCGGCAGTAGTGAGCAGCCAGCTAGAGTCTTGTTGCTTCAGCTGAGTGACGGGTGAGGCGCTAAACAAGCGCAGGTTAGGCAGGCTGCTAGCTAGGTGCTGGCAGCAAGCAGCGGGTCTTACCCAGCCTGCTCGCGGATAGAAAAGGCCACCACCGGCGCAGCGACTGCCCGCAAGTTGGCTGGCTTCTTCAGCACTAACGCGATAAACCAGACTGGAGGGCAAAGCTTGTTGCTTAAGAAAGCGAGCCTGACGCTCGGCCTCGCGCTCATTTAAGGCAAGCTGGAGTACGCCGCTCGCCTGCCAGAACTGTTGCTCAGGGTCTAGCTGCTCTAGCCAGCGGCGACTGAACTCAAGCCCGGCTAGATAAAACCGGCTGGCTGGGTTGGTTGTCACAGCCAGTTTGATATAAAGCACGCCTTGACGATTGCCTGAGCCGCCGGCTGCGGGCTGCTCGGCTTCATAAAGGTCAACCTCTAGGCCTCGTCTTGCCAAGGCTGCTGCGGTGGCTAGGCCGCTAAGGCCTGCACCTACCAGGGCAATGCGCTCTGGGTAAGCGGGAGGTGCAGGAAGGGTGGGAGGCGTAAACCAGGTTGCTGAAGCTTGAGGCTGAGCTGGCTGCTTAAAGTGGCCGCGAAGCATTTCACGTTTACGTCCGAACCCTGGCACTTTTTCTAGCTCGAAACCTGCTTGTTGTAATCCTCTTTTTACAGTGCCTGCACAGGTAAAGGTCGCCAAGGTCGTTGCAGAGTGGCTAGCGCGGGCAAGGGCCTGAAAAAGTTCTGGCGTCCACATGCCAGGGTTTTTTGCAGGGGCAAAACCATCTAAACACCAGGCATCAACCCGGCCGCTAAGCGCTGCAAGGTTGCTTGCTGCATCACCCAGTAATAAATCGACGCTGATGCGTGGGTGGAGTTGTAAGCGATGAAAGCCTGAAATGGCTAAGGGATAAACGGCTTGCAGCCAGTCTGCTGCCTGCTGAAGTTCTGGCCACTGTTGGTGTGCCTGGCGTAAGTCGGCTGCTGTTAGCGGAAAAAGCTCAGTAGAAATCCAGTGCAGTCTGGCTTTGGCGGGCGCGGTACGTAAAAAAAGGTCGATGGCTACAAGCAGGTTAAGACCCGTTCCCAGGCCTGTTTCACCGACCACAAAGGCCCTGGGTTGTTGCCAGTTGCGCCAGCGTTCCGGCAGAAAATTCTGCTGCATAAAAACATAGGTTGTTTCAGCCGGGCCTTGGTCTCGGGAAAAATAAACATCGTCAAAGCTAGGCGCAACCGGCGTTCCGCCCTGCCATTCAAGACGGGCCGTTGGCAAGCTTTGTGGTTGCTGATAGCTGGGACGTGCTGACATTAAGGCAAGACTTTTTTGAAGGGTTTAACCTTAACCTGTGCATAGACACCGGCTGCGACATAGGGGTCGGCTGCAGCCCAGGCTTCGGCTGCCTCAAGAGAGTCAAATTCAGCCACGACCAGGCTACCGCTAAAGCCCGCATCTCCAGGGTTTTCACTATCAATGGCGGGGTGAGGGCCGGCAAGGAGCAAGCGCCCCTGATTTTTTAATTCTTCTAAACGTGCTAAGTGGTCTGGGCGAGCCTGCAGGCGTTTGTCTAGGGTGCCTGGCTGGTCTTCACAAATGAAAGCGTAAAACATCGGTTTCTCCTGGATGGCGGGTTACAATGACAAAAATTACCGAGTATTGAATAATCTTTTATGACTTTATCAGCAGCTCACTGCGACTATCACCTGCATTCCACTGCATCAGACGGAGGCTTATCGCCGAGGGATCTGGTCTCGTTAGCGGCAACCCAAGGGGTGCAGGAACTGGCATTAACTGACCATGATACCTTTGCTGGTTTGCCTGAGGCTAGACTAGCGGCTCATGAATTAGGCCTGCATTTAATTGAAGGGATGGAATTCTCCTGTAACTGGAAAGGGATGACGATTCACTTGGTCGCGCTCTGGCCTCAGGGGTTAACGGCAGCAGCTGAAGCCCTTGCCAGCCGACAAGAGCAAAACCGCTGGTTAAGGGCTGAAAAGATTCTTGAACGCCTGGCTAAAGCTAATTTGCCGTTACAGCTAACAGAGGTGGTTGCCTTTTCGGGAGGGCGTGTTCCTGGGCGCCCTCATTTTGCGCAAGCCTTGATTGCCAAAGGTTGGGTTAAGGATCAAAGTCAGGCGTTTCGCAAGCTGCTAGGTGCAGGTAAACTGGGAGATGTTAAAAACCTTTGGCCAGAACTAGACGAGGCATTAGTACAACTGCGAGCTGCCGGTGCTTTTTGCTGCTTGGCACACCCTTTGCGTTATAAGCTGACTCGCAGTAAACGCGTTCGCTTAATTAATGCCTTTGCTGCTGCAGGTGGGCAGGGGATTGAAGTCGTCAGTGGTCGCCAGGATGTAGCACAAACAGCCAGCCTGTTGAAACTAGCCGCTGAATTGAACCTGCAATTAAGCTGGGGCAGTGATTTTCACTCACCCGGACCTGCCTGCCCCGCACCAGGTGCTTTTGCCCAATTACCGTCTCAGTGTCAGCCTCTGAGTCAACTCTTTCAAGCTTAGTAATGGAGCTGCATGTATGAGCCAATATTTTGAGATTCACCCAGAAAACCCCCAGCAGCGTTTGATTAAGCAGGCGGTTGAAATTTTACGTTCAGGCGGAGTGGTCGCCTATCCAACAGACTCTGCCTACGCTTTAGGTTGCTGTTTGGGGGAGAAAAAGGCGGTAGAGCGTATTAAACGTTTGCGTCAACTCGATGATAAACACAACTTCACCTTGGTTTGTGCTGATCTATCTGAGCTTTCAACCTATGCCAAGGTAGATAATACGGTCTTCCGGATGCTGAAGAACACCACGCCCGGCCCCTATACCTTTATTTTGAATGCCACCACTGAAGTGCCCCGCTTGCTGTTGCATCCCAAGCGTCGTGCCATAGGTTTGCGCGTGCCAGATCATGAAATCACACGTGAGCTGCTGCGTGAACTGGGTGCGCCTTTAATGAGTGTGACGTTGATTTTGCCTGATGAAGAACTGCCTATGCATGAAGCAGAAACTATTCGAGATCGCATAGGTAAGCTGGTTGACCTGGTGATTGACGGGGGGGCTTGCTCTATAGACCCAACCACGGTGGTCGACCTGCGTACTGGTGTGCCAGAAATCACTCGTGAAGGCCGTGGCGACTTAACGCCTTTTCAGGGCTAAGCAAGCGTGAACCAGC
>SKIX01000151.1 GCA_007116195.1 Marinospirillum sp.
AGCTCACAAGGCTCAAGCTGCCCATTGAGCAGCTGCTGGGTATTTTACAAAGTGAAAACTCAGTAGTGGATGCAGGTCGCAATCGGGTTGACTCCAAACGTTTGCGTCTAGTTGTTCGCCCGGGTATGGACTCAGTTGCTACTTTGGAAGCCATCAAAGTGGGTTTGCCGGGTTCTACCGATCAATTGCGCCTAGGCGACCTGGCTGAGATTAGACGCCTGCCCAAGGAGCACCCAGATCACTTAATTCGTCATCAAGGCCAGGAAGCTTTTACACTGGCTGTTTCCGGCGTGGCAGATATTAATATTGTCGATTTGGGTGCCGCTGTTGAAGCGCATTTACAAGCCTTATCCAGCCGCATTCCCTTGGGTGTTAGCCTTGAACCTATTTACCAGCAGCATCAGGTGGTTGATGAAGCCGTGCGTGGCTTTATGCTTAACCTGGCTTTATCGGTAACCATTGTTATTGCTGTCTTATGTTTGTTTATGGGCTGGCGGGTTGGTCTCGTGGTGGGCTCAACACTACTATTGACAGTTTTGGGCACGCTGCTGTTTATGCGCCTGCTCAATATTGAAATGGAAAGAGTATCTTTGGGTGCTCTAATCATTGCAATGGGGATGCTGGTTGATAACGCTATCGTTGTTGCCGAAGGAATGCTGATTAATTTGCAGCGGCGGCTGTCCAACCAGCAAGCTGCAGAAGACGCGGTTTCTAAAACTCAGCTGCCTTTACTGGGTGCCACCGTGATAGCCATAATGGCTTTTGCCAGCATAGGTTTATCACCTGATCAAACGGGTGAGTTTTTGCTCTCACTCTTCCAGGTCATTGCTATTTCTTTATTGCTCAGCTGGCTGCTGGCTGTAACCATTACGCCCTTTCTTGGTGGCTGGCTGTTGCGTCCTTCTATGCAATCAGAAAACCAGGATCCCTACGGTAAAAAACTCTATCAGGGCTATCGCTGGCTGCTGAGTCAATGCTTGAAAGCCAGAACCCTAACGTTAGGCCTTTTATTACTGCTTACGTTAAGTAGTTTTATAGCTTTGGGCTGGTTACGCTTATCTTTTTTTCCAGATTCCAATACCCCGCTTTTTTATGTGCATTACCAGCTGCCCCAAGGTAGTGATCTGCGTGCGACCAGTGAGGATGTCAAACGCATGGAGCAGGATTTGCTAGAGCGGGATGAGGTTAAAGCAGTGACCAGCCTAATTGGACAAGGTGCCAGCCGCTTTATGCTGACCTATGAGCCAGCCCAACCCAATCCTGCTTATGCTCAACTTCTGGTTAGAGTGCACAGCTTGGATAACCTGGATGCCTTAATTGCTGATTTGCGTAGTCAGTGGGATTACCCCCAGGGTCAGCTGCGCTTCCAGCGTTTGCGTTTTGGGCCAGGTGTCGAGGCCCAAATTGAAGCTAGGCTGGCCGGTAGCGACTGGCAGACTCTGCGGGCTTTAGGTGAAACCTTTAAAACGCGCTTGCAAGCCCAGCCGGAAGTCATTGAAGTTCGGCATAGCTGGCAAGAAATGGAAAGCGTGCTGCGGCCAGAATTCCATGAAGAGCGCGGGCGTCATGCCGGTATTAGTCGGGATGACTTGGCCCAGGCGCTCAAATTTGCGACCGAAGGTGTGGTCGCAGGTAGCTATCGTGAAGGTGAGGATCGTTTACCCTTGGTGGCAAGGTTGTCAGCAGCAGAAAGGGGGGATTTAGGCCGTCTACTGGAAAGGCAAATATGGAGCCCGAGGGAGCGAACCTATATTCCTATGGATCAAGTGGTCGAGGGTTTTATTTTAGAAGCTGAAGAGGCCAGTATTCAAAGGCGCAACCGAGTAAGAACCCTTAGCGTGCAAGCAGAGCCAGCACCTGGCTACACAACCAGTGAAGCCTTTGATGTGGTTCGTGAACTCTTGGAGCAGGAGCCTCTGCCAGAAGGTTATCAGTTAACCTGGGGTGGTGAGCACGAGGCTTCGCGAGATGCACAAACGGCTTTAATTTCACGCCTGCCTTTTAGTTTTTTAGTGATGCTGATTATTTCGGTGTTGCTGTTTGGCCGCTTGCGTCAACCCTTGATTATCTGGTTAGTTGTGCCTATGGCCACGGTTGGAGTGGTTTATGGCCTGCTAATAACTGGCCTGCCACTTGGATTTATGGCCTTGCTCGGTTTTTTAAGTCTTTCCGGTATGCTGATTAAAAACGGCATTGTTTTGGTTGATGAAATCGATGCGATGCAAACTCAGGAAAAAACACCCAGGGCCGCTTTATTAACAGCCTGCTTAAGCCGTCTGCGGCCCGTACTTTTAGCTGCTGTTACCACGATTTTGGGTATGCTGCCGTTGCTCTTTGACGCCTTCTTTGCCAGTATGGCGGTAACCATTATGGCTGGCTTAGCTTTTGCAACGCTGCTGACTCTAATAGCGGTTCCTTTGTTGTATGATCTTTTGATTAACCCACGGCCTCCCGGTCAACAGCCGCCAGATCAGGAAGACAATAACAATGAAGATTCACCAGGAAATAAGTTGGCAACTTGATCAACAGCCCCAGTTAGCGCAGTTAGAAAAGCGTTTGCTGACTGCTTTTCAAACCTTGACTGAAGAGCATTGGCAGCAAAGGCACCTGTGTTTACTGGATACTTTTGACTGGACTCTCTGGCGAAAAGGCGAGGCTCTGGTTTTCTCCCATAATGCGGGCCAAGCAGGAAAAAAAGGACGGCTACAGGTCTTTTCGCTTCAAGGCGGGTCGCCCTTGTTGACCTCTGAGCCTTTGGCAACGCCACCTAATTACTTTTGGCAACTGGGTTCAGATCCTTTAACTGAGCATTTGCGTAAACGCCTTGGCTTTTGGTCATTGCAGCCTTGGGTTGGCCTGGAAGAAGAAAGCTGGTTGCTGGCCTGTCGTGATGAAGAAGGCAAGATGCAAGTGCGTATTCAGGTGTTGCAGCAGCAAGTATTTCGCTTGGATTGTGAGCAGGCGCCTCGGCAGCATCGGCTTATGCTTATTCTCACGCCCTTGCGGGGTTATGAGCGGGAAGCGGGTGCGGCCTACCAGTGTCTGCAAGAACTCTTGGGTGAGCCGAAAAACTCTATGGACCCACTAGCCTGGGTTGAAGCCTGTGGCTTGGCTCCTGAAGCAGCCTGGTTACCCAACCCCTTGCCTTTAAACCCTGAGTCTCCTGCAGAAGAAGTTTTGCGCCTGGCTGCAGGAAAAATCTTTGCTCAAGCGCGCCGATATGAGCAGGGCATTCAGGACGATATCAACACCGAATACCTGCATCAATATCGCGTTAACCTGAGACGCCTGCGCTCTCTATTTACTCTGTTAAAACAGGCTTTCCCCAGCAAGGATTATCAGGCGCTCAAAGCTCAGCTGCAGCCGCTCTCAAAAATGACGACGCGGCTAAGAGATTTAGATGTGTTCCTGTTAGCAAAAGATCACTTTATCAAGCAGGTTCCTGAGGTTTTTCGTTCAGGGCTGCAGGCTTTTTTTCTGCAGGTGACTCAAGAACGCAATCAAGTACAGCAACACTTGGCTAGTGAGCTGAGCACTAGGGATTATCAGCAAAGTTGCCAAAGGTTAAGTGACTTTTTTGCCCAGCCAGCCAGTCTAGCAACCAAAAAAGGGCGTCAGCCAGTCGCTCGGCTAGCGGGGCAGAAAATCCGTCAAAGGTATAATAAAATCACCGCGGCGAGTCAGGCTATAGATGCTAGCAGCCCGGATGAGGCGTTACATGATCTTCGCCTAGAGTTTAAGAAACTGCGTTATTTGTTAGACTTTTTTGCCGCTTTAAACCCCGAGCAGTCGATTAAAAAACAGCTTAAATCACTTAAAAAGCTACAAAAAGTTTTAGGCGAGTTTAATGACTTGAGTGTTCAACAGCAGTTCCTGCTGGAGTACTTAGAGCAGACCAAGGCGGCTGAGCAAAAGGCGGCCTTGCATGGTTTAATTACCCTGTTGCACCACCAGCAGTTACAGATGAAGCTAACTGCTTTACAGCTACTGGCCGATTTTAATCGTGCTGGTCAGAACAACAAAGGAGACTAAACCTTGCAGACTCTAGCCGTTTACAGCATGAAAGGGGGGGTAGGCAAAACAGCCGCCTCAGTTAACCTGGCCTATTGGGCTGCCCAGTCAGGGTTAAAGACGCTGTTGATTGACCTTGACCCTCAAGGTGCTTCCTCTTTTTACTTTCGTATTAAACCAGCCAAAAAGAATTGGGGGCAGCGTTTTTTTAAAGCTTATCAGCACCTACTCAAGCAGATTAAAGCCAGTGATTACGAGAATCTGGATGTTATACCAGCTCACCTCAGTTTTCGTCATTTTGATATTATTTTAAATGGTTTAAATAAGCGCAAAAGCCGTTTGCAGAAAATTCTTAAAGGGCTAAGAAAAGAATATGATTTAGTCATTCTGGACTGCCCACCCAGCATTGGGCAGCTGTCTGAAACCGTTTTTTCAGCTTCAGATCTGTTGCTTGTGCCCGTCATACCGACCACCCTGTCTGAGCGTACTTTTGAGCAGCTACTTGCTTTCTTTAAGCAGGAAGGCTATCCCAAAAAGAAAATTTTGCCTTTCTTTTCTCTGGTGCAACAACAAAAATCACTACATAAAAATACTCAGGATAAGCTCAGAAAAACCTACCCAAGCTTCTTAAAAACCGTGATTCCTTTTTCTGCAGACGTAGAAAACATGGGGGAAGAAAGAGCACCTGTTGACCAGTTCGCTTCAGGAAAGGCGGCCAATACTGCCTTCCGTGACCTGTGGAAAGAAGTAGCTGGCCACTTGTAACCTTTAATAGCCAGCTTTTTGGATTGCTTATTGATCATTTAGCAGCTGCTGGGTTTCAAAACCCATAATCAGTGAACCCCAGCGCTTGCCATCAACATACAAGGGAATAGAAAGGTCGTTCAGTATCTCACCTGTATCACGAATAAAGGTTTGTAATAAGAAAGGGTTATCATGGGTGCAGCGCCTTTGTTCTGGGCGAGTTTCAAAATAAATGCGCTGATGGCGGCTTTTTAAGTTATCAACCGCAAGATCTCCGGTAATAGGTTGAGCAACTTTTTTGTGGTGTGCAGGCAGGTAACCCTTGCGGTCAATGGGTACGGCATAAATAAATTCAGGGTAGTCAGCTAGGAAACCATCACAAAGGGGCTGTATTGCAGCGGCAAAGGCTTGGGTGTACTCCGTTTTATACTGGGCTGGCTGCTGATTAGGGTTGATGCGCTGATAGTTAACATCGAACAGGTTGACCCCTTGTTCTTGAAGTTGCTGAAAAACGACCTCAATCTCGTGTGCCCACTGGCGCCCTAATTGGGTCATTTTTTCAAAACCGCCAAAGCCAATAATGAAACGTGATAACAGCTCTTGAGTGCTTTCCGTCGCCAACTCCAGTTCGTAAGAATAATCACGTGAAGCATCCATATCCTGTTTTACTGCGGCGGATAAGTCGGTTATCGAAGTGACCTGCTGATGGGTTTCTCGGTTGGTATAGGATAATTCATCTATGGCCGCTGAGATTCGAGTTAGCTGTTGACTCATCTGCTCGAAGCCGGCTACCAGGCTGATAAACTGATCATGGGTTTTACCCATAAATTCTTCTGTTTCTGCAACATTGGTATGGATGCTGAGCGCACCCTCCTGAGTATCAGCAACCAAACGTGACATAATGCCTATGTTGGCATGGATTTGCTGGGTTGCTTCATTGACTTGATGGGCAAGGCTACGAACTTCGTCAGCGACGACGGCAAAGCCGCGCCCTGCATCGCCTGCTCGGGCAGCTTCTATGGAAGCATTCAGTGCTAAAAGATTAGTTTGTTCAGAGAAGCCTTCTACCAGACCTAGAATTTCTTTAATCGTTTCAGAGTTTTCACTCAGAGTGGTTACCGTTTTCTGAAAGCCGGTGACCAGTTGATCGACATCAGAAATTTGCTTTAATACCCCTTGAAGCTCTTGGCTGGAGTGGTGGATTTCGCCCAGATTATTCTCGGTTTGCTGGCTAATTTGGCTAGTGTTCGAGGCAATTTCTTCAACGGCTTGGGTTGCTTGTTGACTGGATTCTAAAACTTGAAGGGCTTGTTGCTCCTGGTTGGTTGAGGAGTCTCTGGCCTGGGTGACGACTTTTTGCAGCCGAGCTGCACTGAGTGCAACCTTAACAGAGTGATGTCGAGCTTCACTGATCATCTGTTTAAGCTGCCCTGAAAACTCATTGTAACTCTGTGCCAGTGTGGAAATTTCATCGTAGGTGTAATCAGGCAGGGTGGCTGAAATATCACCATTTTTGCTTTTGATAGCTTGGAGTACAGCGGTGATTTCTTTGATCGGTTTAACGATCAAGTGACGCATAAAGAAAAGGGTGAAGATGCCGAGCAGCAGGGTTGCCAGACTGGTTAGACCTAAGACCCAGCTTAAAGCATTTAAGTGGTTGAGCAGCGAGTTGGGATCCGCTGCAGCGCTTAGCTCAGCTTTTAGTTGATGGATGTAGTGTAGGGATAAGACTACCAAAGCAAACTGTGGCAGCAACAGGATTACTAGATTGCCAGTGATTTTACGAGTCAGGGTGAACCAAAAAGTTTTTTCGATTTTACGATAAAGGCTCATGCGCTAGGCTCTTATTGTTGTAGTGGCTGACTTGGAGCAGGAATTCCCTAATATGACATTTTTATTCTTTTTGATAAATGCTTGTGAGACTAAAGAGCAAGCATGACTAACTGTTAAGAAATCCAGGTGCATCCTCGCCAGTTTTTCATTAGTGTAGGCTTAACTTTAACTCAGGAGTGGAAACTACAGGTGGATTCTCAGCGTCGCTTCGTTTTAAGCCTTTTAGCAGCAAGCGCTAGCTTACCTTGGTTAGGTGGATGCCAGCCCACTCCACCGTTAAACGTTGCCAGCCACGTTTGGCCGGGCTACGAGTTTATGTTTTTGGCCCGTGATCAGGGTTGGTTTAATAAGCAACAAGTGCAATTAGTAGAAACCGCGACGGCTTCAGATAGTTTACGTGCGCTCTCCGAGCAGCAGGTGAGTGCAGCCGATGATATCGAGCTGGTTGAAATAGACGCGAATGATTGCTCTGCTTGGAAAAATCAATCCTTAGATGTTATGCAAACCTATGAGCCTACGGCAACAAGAATTCGCAATACTGGTGCTCATTTACTGTATAGTTCGTGAAGTTTTCCCGATACTATTTTTGATGTTCTGGC
>SKIX01000167.1 GCA_007116195.1 Marinospirillum sp.
AAAAAACGACACCCACAAGGTTAAATCACCTTGCCTATAGATTTTTTAACCAAAATCGCATTGATCCCCCAAGCGGTTGCTGGGCTCACCCTAACCTGTTCATCTGGCAGGCAAAAGCGCTTAATTGCGAAGCTTTCTGAAGCCGTATTTCTTCGTCTAGGTGTTAAAAAAAGATCACCTTCCTCTTTTTGCACGCTCGCGACCAAGGGTGCTTTAGGATTTTGTGTGCGCCCCACGACCAGGGCAATCTCTCCATTGGCTAGACGCACAAAAGAGCCCGGTGGATAAAGGCCTAACTGGTGAATAAAGCGATTGGTGAGCCGCTCATCAAACTGCGTACCACGACCTGCCAATAAGCGCTTCAAAGATTCGGTATGTTGCAAGGCTGTTCGATAAGGCCTGGAGGTAATCATCGCTGCATAGGCTCCAGCTAACGCTATAACACGAGCCTCTGGGCGCAACTCATCGCCACCAACACCGGCCGGATAACCTGTACCGTCAACCCTTTCATGGTGTTGCTTCACCAGTTCTAGCCAAAGAGCATCACGAATACCCAGCCGTTTTAAGATTTTTGCACTCTGTTCCGGGTGCTTGGACACCACTTCTTGTTGCTTTTCATTTAAGGGCTTTTTCTGATGGTGTAGCTTTTCTTGATAAGCATGCATAGCAAGATCACCCGTCATGGCTGCACTCAAAACCGCTAGGTGTTGCTCTTGCGTTAGAGATGAAGACATCAGCATGAGCTCAGCTAAAGCTGCCATCTGAACACCATGCAGAACAGGGTAGGCATACTCCTGGCACAGTGCTAGGGCACCAAGCAAAGCATCAGGGTGGTGGTGCACCAAACCCTGAATATGCGCAGCCAATTCAAAAAACTCCTTTTTGATGACCTCACCCTTCGGCGGCTCTGCTGACTCTAGCTTTTCAAAAAGCTCAGAAAGCTTGAGACAAACATCATCGTATTCTGCAAAGGGGTTGGCATCGCTGCTCAGGTAGAGGGGCTGAGGAAGGGTTTGCTTGGGTTCAGGTTCGCGCTCTTTAGCAAACAAGCCAACTCGCGCCAGAATTTCTTTTTGACGTTCTGACTTTAAAGTTGCCCCCTTAGCCATCAACAACTTACCGAAGTCATCGTAGATCGGCCAGGGGACAGGCTCACCGATTTTTAGGTGCTCTGGATTGATGCGAGTTAGGTCAAAGTCACGAATTTTCATCCTTCACCCCTGTTCCAATTTGCTAGCTAAAACCGTTGACCCGAATAGATGGACTCAAGATAGTCGCTGCCACATTTAAGTTGCTCGAACCAAGATAAAAAAGCTTCTACCTGTTCTCCACAGAAGAGAGAGCCGTGCTGAGGAACCAGCATTTTCACAGGTTGAGGTAAAGCTCTTACTCCTTGCACCCAACGACGGCAAACCTGATTGGAGTGCATATAGCGCTTATGAAAGGGCTCCATAAAAGGCAGGTGTGCTTGCAAATCCTCAACAAAAAGGCTGCGTTCTCCACACGGAAAAATCGAAGCACCTATGTCGCCAGTGAATAGAATGCCAGAACGCTCATCAAAAACACTAAAATTACCTTCACTGTGCAAAAAGTGCGCAGGCAAAAGGGTCAGGTAATCTCCACTAGGTAGCTGGACTCGTGTGCCCTCGTCTGGGATAGCCTCCACTCTTTCTGGCTCATCCAGCCCAAAATGGGATACAAAATGCATCCACAGGTTTGAGATCAATAAGCGTGCATCCGAGCTTTTCATCCATAAAGGTGCTGAAGAGCACACATCAGGGTCTTGATGAGTTGCGATCAAGGTGGTGATATGTTGCGGATGGATATAGCGCGAAACCTGCTCTAACACTTCATGAAAGACATAGCTGCCGCCAGGGTCAAACAGATAACCCTGCTCTTGATTCAATATCAAACACTGGTTGGTTTGAACAAAGGAATCTTGGTGCTCGGCTTCTTCCCACCCGAACCAAATAAACTGATGCTCATCGTCTTCATATAGAATTTTGCTGAGTTCTAGGCTGTTTTTCATCAGGGAGTCTCTCTAAACACTGTGGAGTGGGGCTAACCGTAGTAGTCATCTAGCAGGTCGGTTCCGCATTGCAGGTTCTCTAACCAATCTAAAAAAGCAGGAATATGCGCTTTGCCAATAATGGCGCCATGCTGAGGGACAATCATTTCCACGGGGTACTTGCGCACCATGGCAACCCATTTGCGTAAAGCAACGTTATTGCCCATATAGCGCTTATGAAACCCTTCGGTATAAGGCAGGTGCTCATCCCAGTCCTCAACCATCAAGTAACGCTTGCCAGGTGGAAAAACCGCCGCACCGATATCACCAGAGAAGAGGATTTTTGAACGGCTATCGTAAAAGCAAAAATTGCCTTCACTATGAAGAAAATGGGCTGGCAGGAGTGCTATCTCACCCCCCGCAGGCAACTTGATCAGCTTGCCTTTGTCTTCAATCGCCACCAAACGGCTGTTATCACTAAACCCAAAGTGAGAAACGAATCGAACCCATAAGCGAGAGACCAGCAAGCGTGCATTAGTTGCTTTAAGCCAAAGTGTGACCGAAGATAAAACGTCTGGATCTTGATGGGTTGCTAAAAGATAACGAATTTGACCTAAAGGTAGGTATTTATTAACTTCAGCAGCGACTTCGGAAAAGATAAACGCGCCGCCCGGATCGAACAAATAACCTTGGTCTTGGTTAATTACCAAAACTTGGTTGGACTGCACCAAACTTTCGTCCGTATCAGGATCCTCCCAGCCGAACCAAATATATTGATGATCATCGTCCTCATACAAAACCTTGCTGCTTTCGACCATGGTTACACCCTTCTGTTTGCCAGTGCTAAGGTGACTACATAGAAACAGCATATAGCTTTTGTTTAAGGCCTGTATTGACCCAAAGCAAAGAGTGCTCGTTGCAACCTTGTAAAACCAAGTTGGGTTGATTTAAGGATGTTTATTTAGCAAGCTTTGATGTAAGTTAATTTATCTTCTTTGGCGTTTAAGTAGGCTTCACAGGAATAATCGAGTACAAGGAACAGGTCGCATGGAAATTTTTACTTTTGGTTCTAGTGCCTCAGAGTCTGCATTGTCAGTGCTAACAGAAGCGCAGATCAATGAACTGCCCTATGGCGTAGTTCGCTTAGACCTTGAAGGTCGTGTCTTGCAGTACAACGCAACAGAAGGGCTGATCACTGATCGTAACCCTGATGCTATGCTGGGCCTGCATTTTTTCTCTGAGGTAGCTCCCTGCACTCAAGGCTCTCACTTTCACCAGCGTTTTTACGAAGCATTAGAACAAGGTGCAGTGAATGTGATTTTCGAATATATATTTGATCATCAAATGCAACCTACCAAAGTCAAAGTGCACCTGATCAGAAGAGTTGAAGAACCTAGCGTGTGGGTTGTTGTGAAGCGCCTTTAATCAGTGCATGAGCAGCATCACGATAGCCTATTAACCTGGGTTTTCTAGCTGAGAGTGGATAAACAGCGAGCTGAAAAAGGAATCGGCATGTTTAGCTTCCCTCAGGCTCAGTGGGTTCTGGCCAGTGAAGGTAAGCGGCTAAATGACTCAACCAGCGATCCGTTTCATGCAAAAAACTCACCTGGGTCGCTTCGCAGCCGCAGACTGGGCAGGCTTGCGCTGGGCATTCAGCTTCATCTGCATCCATGCCCTGAGCTGGTCTAAACTGCAGTGACCAGTCGCATTGAGTGCATTCCACGGTGATGAGGTTTAGTTTGTTGGGCATCATCCATCTCCTTTGTTCTGATAGCCACCTACCCTAGCTTAGTGAAGCGTCATTTTAGGTCGCATTAAAAAGTTCACTGTAAACTCTTAACTTTTCTTCCAGCAAGCAACATCAAGATCTCTGCAGTAAACTGGCTGTTAACCGGCTGCGGCATTACTTTGTCGCTTCAAACTCCCCAAAGCTTAGAAGCCGCTTCAAGAGGTCATACCATTGATTTTATACATTGCAGAAAAACCCAGTGTAGGCCGTGCAGTTGCTGCTGTTCTGCCTAAACCGCACCACAAGGGTGACGGTTTTATCAAGGTGGCTTCTGGTGATGTCGTAACCTGGTGTGTTGGCCATCTGCTTGAACAAGCTGAGCCCGAGGCCTACAACCCTGATTACAAACGCTGGAAGAGAGAACATCTGCCCATCGTGCCCAAGGATTGGAAGCAAGTGGTTAAAAGCCAAACCCGCAGTCAATTGAATCAGGTCAAAAAACTGATCAAAGAAGCCGATCTCCTGGTTAATATGGGAGACCCTGATCGTGTTGGCCAGTTGCTCGTCGATGAAGTGATTAACTATGCGGGCATCAGTAAAGCCAAGCGTGAAGCTACCCTGCGCTGTCTCGTCAACGACATGAACCCGGCTGCTATCAAAAAGGCATTAAGCAACCTGCTTAAAAACTCGGATTTTATTCCTCTAGCAACCTCTGCCTTGGCAAGGGCAAGAGCGGACTGGCTTTACGGCATCAATATGACGCGCTTATGCACTCTGCTCGGGCAAGAGGTGGGGTACAAGGGTGTACTATCTATAGGGCGAGTACAAACTCCTGTACTAGGGCTGGTTGTTCATCGTGATCAGGTGATTGAAGACTTTATCTCTAAGCCTTTTTATGAGGTCCGGATTACACTGCAAACCGCACAATCCGAGAGCTTTGTCGCTAAGTGGAAGCCCAGCCCTGCCTGTGAACCCTACATGGATGAAGAGGGCCGAGTGCTGGCACTTAAGCTGGCTGAGCTGGTTTTGGACAAAGTTACCGGCAAGCAGGGCAAGGTGAAGGCGGTCAGCCATGATCAAAAACAGCAGCAGGCTCCCCTGCCCTATAGCTTGTCAGCATTGCAAATCGATGCGTCCAAACGCTTCAATCTGAATGCACAAAAAACACTGGATATCTGCCAGCAGCTTTATGAACGCCATAATCTGATCACCTACCCTCGATCAGATTGTCGTTACTTGCCTAAGGGGCACTTTAACGAGCGTCACGCTGTCATCCAGTCCATCGCCCAAACCTCGCCGGAGCTTAAGAATGCGGCCCGTGATGCTGCTACTGAACGCATGAGCAAAGCTTGGAATGATGCTCAGGTCGGTGCCCACCATGCCATCATACCGACCTCACGGTCTTTGGCGGCTGACCGTTTATCGCAGGACGAGCAGAACATCTATCAACTGATCGCCTGCCAGTACCTGATGCAGTTCTACCCCCCCTTTGAGTATGCAGAGCACCGAATCGACTGTGAAGTTGAAGGCGGCTTATTCATTGCCAAGCAAAAGTCCGTCATTGCTGAAGGCTGGAAACAACTCTTGCCACAGCAAAAGTCATCCAAACAAGCAGCTGAGTTTTCTTCAACGCCCTTACCCAGGGTGCAGGCAGGCGATCCTCTCTGTTGTATTGATGGTCAACTGGACGAAAAACAAACTAGCCCACCCAGGCACTTTACTGATGCCACGCTCCTTGCGGCCATGACCGGCATCGCTCGTTTTGTATCCGACCCAGAGATCAAGAAGATGCTCAGGGAAACCGATGGACTCGGCACAGAAGCGACCCGTGCAGGTATTATTGATCTTTTGTTTAAGCGTCAATTTTTGACCAAAAAAGGGAAGGAGATCCACTCCACGGAGATTGGAAGGCAACTCGTTAAAAGCTTACCTCAACGTATGGTCGCACCGGATATGACCGCACACTGGGAGTTTCAGTTAGAGGCGATCAGTAAAAAACAAATGCGCTATGTCCAGTTCATGGAACCCTTAACGGCAGGGCTTAGAACCTTGATTAATGAGGTAGAAGACCAAGACTTCTCTGGCTTGAAGGGCATGGGCACTCAAGGCGTGCGCAAAAAACAGCCTTTCAATAAAAGGCGCAGCTCGCGAAAAGCTTCGTCTTAGGGCTAACGGGTTTAGTTGTTAAGAAAACTCTTCAGGCTTACCACTGCAGTCACTTGTGAAGCTAGAGTCAGCATCTAAACCTAGAAATCGAATTCCTTAAAAATACATTAAAAAAACCGAAAGGGAAAAAGTTAAAAAGCTAGCAGGATGGTGCTAAGATCTTGCCCTCGTTGAGTCTTGTACGCCTTAAGACCTAATATAATTGCGATAGGATGGCTTTGAAAAACGCCTGAACCGATATTCAATTTGTGCTTTTTAAATCCATCTTACTCTTGCGCTAACTTTAACATTATTTAAAAAATTTTAATATGAATGCCATAAATGAACTAGGGATAGTGACCAGTAACTTAAGCGGTGTGTATTCAAGCGAGGGTGAGCAACTGGTCGTTCAAATTTACAAACAAAAATGTGACCCTGGGTGGGTGCTTGAAGTGCAAAACACTCAGGGTGGTTCAACCTTCTGGGAAACTCTCTTCCCTAGCGATCAAGAAGCGCTGAGTGAGTTTAATAAATCACTCAAGCATCAAGGCATTTCTAGCTTTGCTGCTCACGGAATCTAAAGAGCCTGTATCAACAAATTCTTTCAAACTTGGCCTGCCTACCAACAGCTCATAATGCTGCAGACGTTTTAATTGTTTAGGCTTTGATCTTGGCAAGCTACATTTATCATGTGTTCATAACTGAACGGCTTTTGATCAAGGCATTTAAGTCCTGACGGCGGTTTATAGGTCGAGGGTGGGTGAATACAAAACCATTAAACCGCACCTTAACTCCATGCCTAGGCCGAGGAATTGACTTTAAAGCGGTTAATGAGTTCGCCCAGCTTCTGTGCCGAAAGGTTGAGCTGTTCACCTCTTTGCGCCATCTGATCCGCTTCTTGCTGAGTATTGTGCCCCAAGCTAACCAGTTGGCTTAAATTATGGTTTAACTCTTCAATGCTTGCAGACTGCTGCTCAGTAGCCGATGCGATGTGGATATTCATGGTTTTAATGCCATCCATAGTCGCATTAATGGCTCTTAAGGTTTCGCCTGCCTCCTGAGCTTCACTAACACTACGACTGGTATGCTCACTAGCCTCCCGCATTGATTTGACAGTTTGCTGGATGTTGTTATGTAGCTCAGAAACTGTTTGCTGAATTTGGTCAGTCGACTCATGCGTACGCGCTGCCAAGGTGCGAACTTCATCAGCAACCACCGCAAAACCTCGTCCGGCCTCACCCGCTCGTGCCGCCTCTATCGCCGCATTAAGCGCTAAC
>SKIX01000084.1 GCA_007116195.1 Marinospirillum sp.
GGGGAAAGCAGGTCTGAGGCTGCAAAACTCATAAAGGCTCCTTATTCATTAGGCCGAGTACTGCGTTAGGGCTAGAATGCCAGATAAAGTGAGCAAGAAGCCAGTAGAGCTTTTCCGTGGCTTGGCTAGTAGTCTTAGCTGTTTTCTTGTAATGTTTTAGTATAAGAAAAACCAGTTTACTTTAGCCTTCAATTTACCAGGAGTGGTTTCCGTGGGCCTACTGCAACCTAATACTGCAAGCCAAGCTTTGGATCAGTCGATCGCCGCCGTCGTCACTATTGACCAAAATAACCGGGTTATCTACTTCAACGCGGCTGCAGAAAAGCTTTGGGGCTATCGCAAGGATGAAGTGCTTGGCAAGAATGTGGCCTTTTTGGTGCCAGAGGATTTTGCCAAAAACCACGACCAGTTTATTGATCGTCACCGCCAAACCGGGCAGGACAAAATCGTTGGCACGGCAAGAGAGGTGCCCCTAGTACGCAAGGATGGTAGTCGTACTTGGGTTAGCTTGTCTTTATCTAAAATTCGCGCCGGTCGCCAGCAGCATTACACTGCTTTTTTGCAGGATGTCAGTCGGGAGCGCCAACAGTGAAGTCATCATTGAACGCAAAGATGGGCAAACCCTGTGGGGCCTCTTGTCCTTATCTAAAATCGAGCTGGAAGACTGTATTCTTTACACTGCTTTTGTAAAGAATATTGATGCAGAGGTTAACCGCCGCGAAGAGTTTAAAGTTTTATCTTTAGTCGCCAATGAGACTAATAACCCCGTTATTATTACCAATGCTGCAGGTGAAATTGAGTATGTAAACCCAGGTTTTGAAAAACTAACCGGCTACAGCAAAGCAGAAGTAGTGGGCAAAATTCCTGGACGCTTACTTCAAGGCAAGGAAACAGACCCGGGTACAGTTGCTAGAATTGGTGAAACTCTAAGGCGTAAAGAGCCCTTTTATGATGAGATCTTAAATTACACCAAGCAAGGTGTGCCCTACTGGATAGCCATGTCCATTACCCCTGTGCTGGATGACCAAGGGCGAGTGGAACGCTTTATCTCCGTGCAGTCAGATATTACCGCCACTCGCCAGGCAACGGCTGACTTTAATGCCCGTCTTGACTTAATTAGTGAAGCGTTGATTTTTCTGGAGTGGACACCTGAGGGGGACTTTGCTCAGGGTAACAACTTCTTTAAAGAGCAGATGCAAACCCCTCAAGCCGTTGACCAGGGCGCTCAAGCTATTTGGCAGCAGCTGGATGCAGCCATTCACCAACAGCTGGCGAGTAAAGGCGTTGCTTCTTTGCACTGTGAGGCTACTAGCGCTAAAGGCGAAGTCAAAGCTTATGATGCCCGCTTATGCGTGCTAAAAGACTTTCAAGGTCAAATTACCCGTTATGTGCTGTTTGGTGTAGATATCAGTAGTCGCCAGGTTGCCTTAACGCAAACGCGCCAAGCCATGGAAGAGCTACTCAATGTGAGTCATCAAATTAACCAGATTGTTGAAAGCATTACAGCTATTGCTGAGCAAACCAACTTGTTGGCACTGAATGCGGCTATAGAAGCAGCTAGAGCTGGTGAGCATGGGCGTGGCTTTGCTGTGGTTGCTGATGAAGTCAGAACTTTAGCGAACGCCTCCTCCCAGTCGGCTACCAAAATTGGTGGGCTGGTAGAAACGACCCGCCTGCGTATTGATAGTCTTGCAGAGGCTCTGGATAAGCTTTCTTGAGCAAAAACTTTAACTAAGTCAGGTTTTTCTTAATAGGGCTCTGCTATGCTTGCTCAAGGCGTTCAAAGAACAAAGGAAAGGCAGGCCGATGAAACAAATCAATACGCTTAAACATAAAATAATTCAGTTGCTAAGCCGCATTGAGTTCTTCCGTGATTTTCCCAATACGGACAAGCAGCTGCTAGTCGATGGTCGAGGCATGATCGTTCTGGCGGAAGAGGGGGAGTATGTGATCAAAGAAGGTAGTGTTGATCCAACTTTATATATTCCGCTGAGCGGCGAGCTAGAAGTGCGCGTAACCAATGAAGCTGGCAAAGAAGTGCGCATTGCCAATATACCGCCAGGTGAAACGGTAGGTGAGGTGGCTTTTCTAACCGATGCTCCTCGAACTGCAAGTGTTGTGGCAACTCGGCAAACTTTGTTGTTTCGCTGTAACCGCATAGCTTTAAGAAATTTAGCGCCCACTGCACGTGAAAAAATTAAAGACCAAATCATTCTGAAGCTGATTGAACGCCTGCAACAGAAAAACTTAGAGCTAAGTAACCAGGGCGGGGTCGCGAAATCAAAAAAAGCTGCAGCCGCTTTAGAAAGCCTGGAAGGCCTAGCTACGCCAGAAGGGAGCGAAGAAGGGCACCAGAAGCATTAACGCCAGTATCCGAAAGAGGTGGTGAGCGGCAATAAAAACAGGGTCAACACCTAGCGCTAAAGCCACTAAAGCCATCTCGCCTATTCCACCTGGGGTCATCGTCAGCAAAGCTGTGGCCCAGGGCAGGTCTAATAGCCAGTGCATCAAACTGGCTGCCGCTGCGGCCAGCACTAACGCCACCAGGGTTGCACCCAGCGCATGCTTGCCGATCCATAGCAGCTCCATCCAAGGTGTACCGTAAAAGCGTGCGCCTATCGAACCACCAAGCACCAGGAAGGTCATAGCCACCAAATAAAAAGGTGCAGCAAAAGGATAGCCTGCAAGCGCGAATACTAGGCTAAATGCTAAGGGGGCGGTAAATTCCGGGGTAGGAAAGCGTAATTTCTTGCCTAGCCACCAGGCTGGCAAAATACCTAGGAGTAGCCAGAGGTTTTGCGCAGGTTGTGATAGCGGGTTGTCTGCGGTTGCCGGCGCACTATAAAACACCCAGAACAATGAAGGAACCAAGAGTACGACAAAGGTTAAGCGCAAAGCGTGAGCCAGGGTGATCTTACGCTCATCACCACCTGCTTCATGGCCCATCAAGATCATGGACGTCATAGCACCAGGCACTGCAGAAAACCAGGCTGAAGCCCGGTCAAAACCCGCTACGTAACGAAAGTAAGCCGCCACACCTAAAATAATGACCACGACGCCTAAGCTAAGCAGGGCCAAACTGGCTGGCCATTGACTGGCTTGCTGCAGGGTTTCCTGGCTTGCCTGGCCACCTAGAATCAGGCCTAAAGCACCCAGAAAAATACCCCTTAGCTTTGGCTTGATGCCAACAGGAGTGCCGGCTAACGCAAATCCCAGGTTGAAGAGCAAAGGCCCCAGCATCCAAGCAAGCGGAAGGCCTAGCCAGTGAAACAAGAGTCCACCCGCAAAGCCGATAGCTAGGGTGTTACGAAGGCGGATAAAGTCTGAGAGCTGCACGCTGCGGTTCCAGAAAGGAGAGGTTAACAAGGCTTGATGAGAATACCAGAAACCACTGAACTGGTCATGGTGTGCTTTTTGGTGCTACCTTGAAAGGAACCTAACCGCAGGCAACTGGAGTTGGATTCGATGAAGAAAACGAATAGCGCCCTGATAGAACGTAAAAACCAAGCTGTAGCAGCGGGTGTTGGTTTGCTGCACCCTCTTTTTGTTGACCAGGCAAGTAATGCCCAGATAACCGATGTCGAAGGCCGAGAATACATCGACTTTGCTGGCGGTATCGCCGTGCTGAACACTGGGCACCTGCATCCGAAGGTTAAAGCCAGGGTTTCAGAGCAGCTGGATAAACTGTCTCATACTTGTTTTATGGTGATGGGTTATGAGCCCTATGTTGAGGTATGTGAGAAGGTCAACCAGTTGGCTTATGGCCCGACACCGAAAAAAACGGCTCTCTTTACCTCAGGTGCTGAGGCGGTTGAAAATGCCGTTAAGGTTGCCCGTGCTCATACTGGGCGTACAGGTGTGATTGCTTTTGGTGCGGCTTATCATGGTCGCACCCTGGCAACCCTGGCGCTCAATGGCAAGGTGGCTCCCTATGCTTCAGGGATGGGCCTGATGCCCGGCGATGTGTTTCGTGCCCAGTTTCCGTGTGAGCTGCACGGCATTTCTACCCAGGATGCTTTAGATTCGCTAGAACGTATTTTTAAATATGATGCTGAGCCTCAGGATATCGCAGCCATCCTTCTTGAGCCTGTTCAGGGCGAAGGTGGTTTTTATGTAGCTCCTAAAGAGTTTATGGCGGCACTAAGAAGGCTGTGTGATCAGCATGGCATTTTGCTTATCGCTGATGAGGTGCAAACAGGCGCAGGGCGCACGGGCACCTTCTTTGCTATGGAGCAGATGGAGGTTGAGCCTGATATCAGCACCTTTGCCAAGTCGATAGCAGGTGGTTTTCCCCTGTCAGGTATTGTCGGCAAGGTCGCGATTATGGATGGCATCGCCCCGGGTGGCCTGGGAGGAACCTATGGTGGTAGCCCCATTGCCTGTGCAGCTGCATTAGGTGTTTTTGAAGCTTTTGAAGAAGAGCAGTTGCTTGAACGTAGCAAACAGCTGGGTGAAACCTTAACCTCTGAACTGACGGCTATGGCCAAGGATTTTCCTGAGCTGGCCGAAGTGCGTGGCTTGGGAGCTATGGTAGCAATGGAGTTCCTTGATGCCGAGGGAAAACCTCTCAGCGATTTGCCAGGCAAAATTCTGAACCTGGCCAGGGAAAAAGGTCTGATTCTGCTGTCTTGCGGCATTTACGGTAATGTTGTGCGTATTTTAGTGCCCCTGACGGTACCTGATGAGCAGCTGCATCAGGGGCTCGCTATTCTTCGTGAATGCCTGCAGGAATTAACCCACTAAGCCTATAGTTTTAGGTTGGCGTCTAGAAAAAAGCCTGAAGGCCAGTCTGGGCGCGTCCCAAAATCAAGGCATGGATATCGTGAGTACCTTCATAGGTATTCACGGTTTCCAGATTAACCAAATGGCGCATCACGCCAAATTCGTCACTGATCCCATTGCCACCGTGCATATCCCTGGCTTTACGCGCAACATCCAAAGCCTTGCCGCAGTTATTACGCTTGATAAGCGATACCATTTCAGGGGTTGCCTGGCCAGCATCCATTAATCGACCCACTTGCAGCGCTGCCTGCAGCCCCAAAGCGATCTCGGTTTGCATATCCGCTAATTTCAGTTGAATTAATTGGGTTTGAGCCAGTGGGCGACCAAACTGGTGGCGGTCTAAAGTATATTGACGTGCGGCCTGCCAGCAAAACTCGGCGGCACCCAGCGCCCCCCAAGCAATACCATAGCGGGCTTTATTCAAGCAGCTAAAGGGCCCCTTTAAGCCGCTAATTTCTGGTAGCAGGTTGTCTTCAGGCACCCAGGCCTTATCCAGGAGCAGCTCTCCGGTTAGGGAGGCGCGTAATGAAAGTTTGCCCTCTAATTTAGGTGTGCTTAACCCGGGAGTGCCCCTTTCAACAATAAACCCCTTGATTTGGTTGTCATGTGCTCGGGATTTAGCCCAAACAATAGCAACATCTGCTAAGGGGCTGTTGGTAATCCAGGTTTTTTGACCTGTGAGTAGATAGCCATCAGCGGTTTTTTCAGCATAGGTGGTCATGCTGGCAGGGTCTGAACCTGAGTTAGGCTCCGTTAAGCAGAAGCAACCGACCCATTCGCCACTGATTAACTTGGGCAGAAACTTGGTTTTTTGTGCTGCAGTGCCATAGGTTGCTAGTGGGTGGATTACTAATGAAGCCTGAACGCTCATTGCTGAGCGATAGCCAGAGTCAACACGTTCAACTTCACGTGCGACTAAGCCATAGGCCACAGAGCTTAAACCTGAACCACCCAGCTGTTCAGGTAAAGTACAACCCAAGAAGCCTTGGGCACCCATTTCTTGCAAGATTTCACGCTCAAAGTGCTCTTCACGGTAGGCATTTAAAACACGGGGTTGAAGCTTTTCTTGGCAAAAGCGGTGGGCGCTTTCTTGAACCTGGCGTTCTTGCTCAGTTAATTGGTTTTGTAATAGCAAGGGATCCTGCCACTGAAAAGAAGTCATGGCTTACCTCAGTTAGTTGCTTCGGGGTTTAATTGTTGTTCGCGCCTTACTAGCAGCATTTTGTTAATACCCTCTAGCAAAGCTTGTTTAATATCAAATTGTGGAAAGGCAGGTTGTAAATCGATAACGATTTGACGAATAGGCGTGCCGGGCTCATAGCTACCTATAGGTAGCTTGACGGGGCGAGCCAGCTTGCCGGCTTTAGCTTGTAATTTATGAATAGTATTCCAAGCGGTGGCAAAACGCTTTTCTTCCTCTAACAAAGGCAGCTCTATGGTTTGCAGTTGCTTAAGTGCCAGGTCAAGGGTTTGCCCCTTTAGTAAAAAACCTGAGCCATGCAAGAAGCCTTCTTCTTTTAACAAGTCTGTCAGTCCATCTAAATCATTTTCATCTTTCAAGCGCTTTTCTTTGACTAGAGCGCGTATTAGTTTCGTGTCCCCCCAGACATGCTGCTGCTCAAAGTTCATGACTTCCAGCTTGGCCTTAAAAAAGTCGTCAAAGCCAGAGTAGTAGCCAAGTGTCATATACTGGCGTTCCATGATTTCTCTCCATTGAAAAATTAACAAGCTAAACTGCTACAACTTATGATGACTTGATGCCTTTAGGCAAGCTTTTTGAAACTTAGTCGTGGCAGCCTAAACAGGTATAATGCTGGACGGCCTTTAGAGTGTAATATAGACTTATCGGTCTAATTTTCCTGTGGCAAAGGGTAAACTTCATGTTCCGTAAATTCCTTCTGGCGACTGCACTTGCTGTGCCGCTAACTACGCTTGCTCATGCTGCTGATTTATTACAGGTTTATGAAGATGCAGTGCTGCAAGATGCTGAGCTGGCTGTAGAAAAAACACGCCTGGAGCAGGCTCGTGCGCAAATACGTCAGGCGGATTCGGCAATACTGCCCAGCTTGACCGCTAGTGGCGACTGGCAGCGTCGTGACCCTGATGGTGGGGAATCAGAGAGTAACCTGGCCCTGACTCTGGAGGCTCGGCAGGTGTTGTTCAGTGGTGAGGCCTGGTATGGTCGCACTTCTGCACAAAAGCAGTTTTTAGCAGCTGAAGCTCGCTTTAGAGATGTTGAGCAGGAGCTGTTGCTGAGAGTTTCTGAGGCCTATTTCGGTGTTCTGCGCGCTGAAGATAATCTGA
>SKIX01000027.1 GCA_007116195.1 Marinospirillum sp.
AGAGTTAAGCGCTTTGGTGATCAGCCTGCTGAAAACAAAAAGTTAGCCGCAAAAATGCAGCGCTTTCTCGCTAGCCGAGGTTTTACTGCAGCTCAAATCGCTCAGGCTGTTTTTCAACCTTCATCATCTAAAGATCAAGAGTGAAAGCTCCCTGATTATCATTTTGTCGCGAACCCCGTATAATAGCCGTATCACTAAGCCAACCGCACACTAAAGAGAGGCAAGATGAAAAGCGCCGAAATCCGTGAGGCTTTCCTTAAGTTCTTCCAATCCAAAGGCCATACCGCTGTGCCCTCCAGTTCTTTGGTTCCCCAGGACGACCCTACCCTGCTGTTTACCAATGCAGGGATGAACCAGTTCAAAGACTGCTTTCTGGGCCTGGAGCATCGTGGTTACACGCGGGCTACCTCAACTCAAAAATGTGTGCGGGCTGGCGGCAAGCACAACGACCTGGAAAATGTCGGCTATACCGCGCGTCACCACACTTTTTTTGAAATGCTGGGCAACTTCAGTTTCGGTGACTATTTTAAGAAAGATGCCATTCACTATGCTTGGGAGTTTCTAACCGGCGTACTCAAATTGCCTGCAGAAAAACTCTGGATCACTGTTTACGCCTCCGATGATGAAGCCTATGCCATTTGGAACGAGCAGGTCGGCGTTCCCGCTGAACGCATTATTCGCATCGGTGACAACAAGGGTGCGCCCTATGCCTCAGACAACTTCTGGGCTATGGGAGACACCGGCCCCTGTGGCCCTTGCACAGAAATTTTTTATGACCATGGAGAGGAGGTTTGGGGCGGCCCACCAGGCAGCCCCGATGAAGATGGCGATCGTTATATCGAAATCTGGAACGTTGTCTTCATGCAATATAACCGCAGTGCCGACGGTGAAATGAACCCTCTACCTGCGCCTTCTGTTGATACCGGCATGGGTTTGGAACGAGTTTCTGCTGTTCTGCAGGGCGTGCATGCCAACTATGAAATCGACCTCTTCCAAAATCTTTTGCAAGCCTGCGCTCAAGCCATCGGTTGTGAAAACAACGATGAACCTTCTTTGAGGGTGGTTGCTGATCATATTCGCTCTTGCAGCTTTTTAATTGCCGACGGAGTACTGCCTTCAAATGAAGGCCGTGGCTATGTACTCAGGCGCATCCTACGCCGAGCCTGCCGCCATGGTCATAAACTCGGAGCAGAAGGCAGCTTTTTCTACAAGATCGTACCCGCCTTGGTTGCCGAAATGGGCGAAGCCTTTCCAGAGCTTAAAAAGCACCAAGCACTGATAGAACAAAGCCTGCGCCTGGAAGAAGAGCAGTTTGCCAAAACCCTTGATAAGGGTATGAAAATTCTTGAGCAGGATCTGGCTGAGCTCAAGGGCTCGATCCTTCCTGGTGAAATTGCTTTCAAGCTTTACGACACCTACGGCTTTCCCTTGGATCTCACCGCCGATATCGCGCGTGAACGCGAGTTAAAGGTCGATGAAGCCGGGTTTGAAAAAGAAATGCAGAACCAGCGCGAAAAAGCTCGCAGTGCCAGCCAGTTTGGCGTTGATTACAATGCCACGATCAAAGTTGATCGTGCAACCGAGTTCACGGGCTACACTGCTTGCGAGGGTCAGGGCAAAATCCTTGCACTCTACAAGGGGGGCGAGGCGGTTGAGCGCCTTAATGAGGGTGAAGAAGGCCTGGTTATTTTGGATCAGACACCTTTTTATGCCGAATCAGGGGGGCAAGTGGGTGATTCAGGTCAACTTCTAGCCACTGCGGGCCGCTTTGATGTACGCGACACCACCAAAGCAGGCGAAGCCCATCTGCATCACGGGCTAGTGGCAGAAGGCTACTTAGTCCAAGGGCAGAGCTTAACCGCCAAGGTTGACAACTCTATACGTCACAAAACTCGACTCAACCACTCAGCAACCCACCTATTGCACGCAGCTCTTAGGCAAGTGCTGGGCGAGGGCGTACAGCAAAAAGGCTCTTTGGTCGACTCCCAGCGTTTGCGCTTCGATTTCAGTCACCCTGAAGCCGTCAAACCTGAACAACTGGCTGAAGTTCAACAACGAGTTAACGCCCAGATACGTGCCAATACCGCAACTCAGATTGAACTCATGGATCTGGATTCCGCCAAGGCAAAGGGGGCTATGGCACTCTTTGGTGAAAAATATGCAGACGATGTTCGGGTTCTTACCCTGGGCACCGAAACGGATGGACAACCCTTTTCCATCGAACTCTGTGGCGGCCTGCATGTGGAGCGCACCGGCGATATTGCCCTGATGCATATTATCAGCGAGGCCGGCATTGCCTCGGGCGTTCGTCGTATTGAAGCCATTACCGGTGAGGCAGCACTTAACTACCTGCTCGATAGAGAGCAGCAACTAGAAAGAGCTGCAGCTCAACTCAAGGCCAAGCCTGAACACCTCCTGGATCGTTTAGCAAGTCATCAAGAGCGTACACGTCAGCTGGAAAAAGAAGTTCAGCAACTCAAGAAAAAATTGGCTTCGGGTGCTGGTGGGACTGATCTCACCGCCGCAGCCAAAGAGGTGGCAGGCATCAAGCTTCTAGCCACTCACGTAGAAGGCGCAGATATGAAAACCCTGCGCGAGCTGATGGATCAACTCAAACAAAAACTAGCACCGGCAGTTGTCGTGCTAGCAGCCATTGAAGGCAACAAGGTCAGCTTAGTCGCGGGCATCTCCGGTGAAGCTAAGGATCGCCTGCATGCAGGCAAGCTGGTCAACCATGTAGCCCAACAGGTCGGCGGCAAGGGTGGTGGACGCCCCGATATGGCACAGGCAGGAGGTACGGATGCTTCCCGTCTTCCAGAGGCCCTGGATTCAGTAACAGCCTGGGTTACTGAGCAGCTGGGTCACTGAGTAACCGGGTCAGGATGAGTAGACTTTACCCGTAAACCCAACCCGACATAACTTAAAAGGATCTCTATGGCACTTTATGTACAAAAATTTGGAGGCACCTCGGTTGGCTCTCCAGAGCGCATCAAAAAGGTCGCGGAGCGTGTAGGTCGCTTCCGCAAAGATGGCCATGATGTCGTCGTCGTTGTTTCTGCCATGAGCGGTGAAACCAACCGCCTCATAGATTTGGCAAAACAAATCCACCAAGAGCCATCGCCTCGTGAAATGGATATGCTGGTCTCCACCGGTGAACAGGTCACGATCGCGCTTCTAGCGATGGCTTTAGATCAGCTAGGCATTCCTGCAACCTCTTACACAGGCGCTCAAGTTGGTATTCTGACTGACCAGGCGCATACCAAAGCACGGATTAAAGAAATCGACACTGACTCTATTCGTGAAGACCTGGATGAAGGTCGTGTCGTGGTTGTTGCTGGCTTCCAGGGTGTTGATGAAGAAGGCAACATTACTACTCTAGGCCGTGGCGGCTCAGATACTACCGGCGTTGCTTTGGCTGCTTCATTAAAAGCCGATGAATGTCAAATCTACACCGATGTTGATGGTGTTTACACGGCTGACCCACGTATTTGTAGTCAAGCCAAGCGTTTAGAAAACATCACTGTTGAAGAGATGCTTGAGCTGGCCAGCATGGGCTCTAAAGTACTGCAAATCCGTGCGGTTGAGTTTGCAGGTAAATACAAGGTTCCTTTACGCGTTCTTTCCAGCTTTGAAGACAATGAAGGGCCAGGCACACTAATTATTGCAGACGATGAGGAGAGTCCCTCGATGGAAGAACCACTGATTTCAGGTATTGCTCACCATACCAACGAAGCCAAACTAACTGTTTTAGGTGCGCCTGATATTCCCGGCGTTGCTGCCAAGATTTTAGGGCCCATTGGCGACAATAATATCGAAGTCGACATGATTGTTCAGAACGTTTCACCTGATGGCAAATCAACGGATTTCTCTTTCACCGTTGCTCGGGGTGACTATAAAAAGGCACAAGGCGTTTTAGAAGAGATCGTTAAAGAGATGGGTTCTGGCAAAGTAGTGGGTGATACAGCCATCGCCAAGGTTTCTTTAGTTGGTGTTGGAATGCGCTCACACGCCGGTGTTGCCAGCCTGATGTTCAAAACTCTGGCAGAAAACGGCATCAACATTCGCATGGTTTCTACTTCTGAAATTAAAATTTCAGTCGTTCTGGACGAGAAGTTCACTGAGCTAGCGGTTCGCTCTTTGCATACCGCGTTTGGCCTGGACAAAGAAGCCTAAGCCCAATAGGCCATTAACCAAAAATATCTACTAAATAGTAAAAATTCATTTAACAAATTTATTGGTTTAGCAGATAATGGTCAGGCTTTTACTGAATTCTGGCAGTTGCGGATAAAACTGCTACAGTAAAGGCTAGCCTACTAGGGAAGTGACATCTTGCTGATGAGCTTCCCTTGCCTGTTGAGTTTAAATTTTCTGGACTACCTGATAAGGAGATTCCACCATGCTCATTCTAACCCGCCGCGTTGGTGAAACCCTGATGATTGGTGACGAAGTTACCGTCACTGTTCTGGGTGTAAAAGGTAATCAAGTTCGTATTGGTGTTAATGCCCCCAAAGAAGTGGCTGTTCACCGCGAAGAGATTTACCAGCGTATTCAGCGTGAAAAGGAAGAAGGTAATCAGGGCAATTTCTAAGCCTGTTACCAAAAGACTAAGCCACGGCCTACAAAATTTTTTGTACCGTGGTTTTTTCTTGTCTGCTCAAACCCTTGCTGGATAAAAGTTTTTTCTTTCAGGGGTGGACAAACAAAAAATACGTGGTACTATGTGCGCCGTGTTGGAGAGGTGGCCGAGTGGCTGAAGGCGCTCCCCTGCTAAGGGAGTATAGGGCTTAACCCCTATCGAGGGTTCGAATCCCTCTCTCTCCGCCACTTTTAGTTTTTGTGCGCTCGTAGCTCAGCTGGATAGAGTACCTGGCTACGAACCAGGCGGTCGGAGGTTCGAATCCTCCCGAGCGCGCCAAACTAAAAACCTGTATCAACTTAATGCGCGCTCGTAGCTCAGCTGGATAGAGTACCTGGCTACGAACCAGGCGGTCGGAGGTTCGAATCCTCCCGAGCGCGCCAAGTTGAACTAGCTAACCCACCAAGCTCAAACCTCCCTCTATTTAAACCTTCTTCCATCTAGAAGCTCTTGTATTCTTGGCTGAATAATTAATTCAATGGCTAAGGGTAATTTAGGCCCTGGAATGACCAGTGTATGCGGCCGCGACATAAAACTATCTTTAATCATGGTCAGCAGGTAAGGAAAGTTAACTTTCGGCGTTTCTCTGAAGTTAATCACCACCAGGCTTTCATCAGCTGTCGGCACACCACAGGGCTCGAAAGGGTTTGCCGTATCGACTATAGGTACCCGCTGAAAATTAATATGCGTACGCGAGAATTGCGGTAGTATAAAACGCATATAATCTTCCATACGCGCCTGGATGGTTTCTATCACCGCCTCTTGAGAATAGCCACGTAACTTGGTGTCCCTGTGGATTTTTTGAATCCACTCCAAGTTAATCGATGGCGCAACACCGATCAGCAAATCAACATACTGCGCAATATTGGTTTCATCGGTTACCAGGCCGCCATGCAAGCCTTCATAAAGCAATAAATCTGTTCCCTCGGGCAAGGCTTCCCAGGGTGTGAAAGTACCGACCTGAAAGCCCTGTTCAACTAATTCCTTGTCTTCAGCATGAATATAGTGCCTATAGCTACCTGTGCCCTGCTGCGAGTACTCTTGAAACAGGCTTTCTAAGCGATCCAGCAAATTAGCCTCTACAGCAAAGTGCGATAGAGTTTCTTCACGCTCAGGTTGGCTTGCCAGCATTTCAGCCAACTCTTTACGTGTATAGCGGTGAAAACTATCGCCGTGAACAAAAGCTGCAGCAACGCCTTGAGTTAAAAACATGCGCTCAAAGGCATCTTTGATCGTCGTCGTACCCGCACCGGAAGAGCCGGTCACAGCAATAATAGGATACTCTCGAGACATGTTAACGCTTCCCCGTTAACTGCAGAAAGGCTTCAGGCGCCTGCACAGCCTTTCTAGAGTGATAATCAAAGAACACTACCCCCAGCTTAGCCAGAGCAAGGGGTGTCCCATCACTGCGCTTAACCTGCTGCAGTATCTCAGTCCCCTTAGCGCTTTGCTCACCCAATGCCAGCTCAAAAGTTAGTTGATCTGGGTAAAAGCCTTCAGCTAAATAATTAACGGCCAACTCAGCAACGACCCAACCGATTTTTTGTTGTCCATCCAGGTTCAGCTCTGTCAGGCCAGCTGAAGCTAACCATTGGCACCTGGCTTCATGCAGTAAAGAAATCAGCGTATCGTGACCGAGATGCTGCCCGTAATTAATATCTGCTATACGTAAAGACTGCTGGCAGCTAAAGAGTGACTGCTCAGGAAATTCTAGTTTTATTCTTGCCATTATTTTCTCCAGAGACAAAAAAGCCCAGCATAACTGGGCTTGCAATTCGCTAAGAAACCTTAGCTCCAGGTCACGAGCGTTTATCCAGCTTACTCGCCACTCTGCTCGCGGGCAATAGCTCGGTAGCCTATATCTTTGCGCCAAAAGACGTCTTTCCAGCTAATTTGCTCAGCCAACTGATAAGCCAGCTGCTGAGCCTGCTTAACGCTGGAACCTAGCGCCGTTGCACAAAGCACACGACCACCAGAAGTGACTACCTGATCATTTTCAAGCGCTGTACCGGCATGAAAAATCTTAGCCGTTGGCTGATCCTGATCAGGCAAGCCTAAAATGACTTCGCCCTTGGCATAGCTGCCTGGGTAACCCCCCGCTGCCAAGACCACACCCAAGGCAGCGCGATCATCCCAACTTGCAGTGACTTGATCCAAGCGCTTTTCAACCGCTGCAAGACACAGAGCAACTAAGTCTGAGTTCAAACGTAACATAATCGGCTGAGTTTCAGGATCGCCAAAACGGCAATTATACTCAATCACTTTGGGCTGGCCCTTGGCATCAATCATTAAACCGGCATATAAAAAACCAGTGTAATCATTCCCTTCTGCTGCCAT
>SKIX01000173.1 GCA_007116195.1 Marinospirillum sp.
ACCAGGTGGCCCTGCGCCTGGCACCGAGTATGCAGTTGTCACGTGCACTGGCTTCCAACACCTATCTGGTGGACTGGATCGATCGCGGCATGCCGGAAGATGAATATGACCGGGTGGAGCGCCAGATGGCCCAGGTGGACCGCCAGCTCAATGCCAACACCGTGTTCGTGGTCGGCAACACCGGCGAGGAAGTGCGCTACATGCACTATGCCGATGGCCGCCTTCAGTCGCGGGTGATTCAGGAAGACCTGGCTTCAGACAGCTGGTACTACAACTATGTCGGTTCCGGGGCGCGCTATGAACTCAACCTGGACGTCAATGACCTCAGTGGCGAAGAATTTCTGATGTTCTTCAACTTCAGCAGCCCCCAGGAAGTCGAATCCGGCTGGCCGGTCAGTGTCGCCGGGGTGGCGCTGGACATGCAGCAGATGGGGCGCATGATCAGTGATTACCGTCTCGGTGAAACCGGGCGTGCCTCACTGGTGACGGCAGAAGGTGAAATGGAAGTCGGCATTGAAGGTTCGCTGGTGCATCAACTGGCGCAGAGCCGCAATCTGAGTCCCTTGCTGGACAAGAGTGGCATTCAGGTGCTGCAGCAGGAAAACGACCGGGGCACCAGTTATTTCGTGGCCTCCATCTGGATTGACGATCTGCAGCGTTTTCTGCTGGTGGAAGTGCCGCGCAGTGAATTCATGGGCAGCATTCATCAGCAGTTGCTGGTGTCGCTGCTGATCGGTGCGCTGCTGATTCTGCTCAGCCTGCTGCTGTTGTACCCGCTGTCCGGTTCCCTGATCCGTCCGATCCGGGATTTTCAGGAGCAACTGGAAGCCATCACTCATTCGCTGGATCTGAGGCAGCGCATCCGTGAACCGGCGGATGCTGAACTGGGCAAACTGGCACAGCAGACCAACGGCCTGCTGCAGCGGCTGGATGAAGTCATTGGGGCCGTGGCCGGCAGTTCCGACAAGCTGTCGGATTCGGCCCAGCGCCTCGCCTACACCGCGGGGCTGGTCAGCCGCAATTCCAGCTTCCAGGATGAGGTCAGCCAGTCAATGGCCGCTGCAGTGGAGGAAATGTCCTCCTCGGTGGCCGAAATCACCTCAACCATGGAAGAGCTGTCGGCCTCGTCAACCCAGATTGCCGATCACTCCCAGTCGGTGGTTGATGTCGCCAACCTGACTCTGGAAAACAGCCGCAAGGGCGTGGATGCCATGCAGCAGCTGCAGGGTCGGATGCACGACATTCATCAGGATAACCAGCAGAACCTGAATGAAATCATGGAGCTGGGTTCCAAATCCAAACAGATCAGCCGGGTGATGGACCTGATCAATGACCTCGCCGACCAGACCAAGCTGATTGCTTTCAATGCCGCGCTGGAAGCCTCCAGTGCCGGGGAGTCCGGCAAGCGCTTCTCGGTGGTGGCCGGTGAAATCCGCCGTCTGGCCGACAGCGTGACCGATTCCACCCGCGAAATCGAAGAGCGGATTCAGGAAATTCAGGATTCCATCAGCCGCCTGGTGATCAATTCTGAAAAAGGCTCGGCCTCGATTCAGTCGGGTCTGGAAGTCAGTTCCACCACCGCTGAAGACCTGAATGCCCTGCTTCAGGCCGCCAGCCAGACCAGCAGTGCCGCCGAGCAGATTTCCCTGTCCACCCGTCAGCAGAAAACCGCCAGCAGTCAGGTGGTGGTGGCTCTGCGGGATATTGCCTCGGCCAGTTCGCATAATGCGCAGTCGGTGCGCAGTATCACCGACATCAGCGAAGAGATGATCAGCATGTCGGATCATCTGAATCAACTGGTTAAGGCGTTTAAGTAAATGAATAAAGGAAATTGGTTTCATTACTGGCAAGGTTTGTCATTACAGAAAAAATTTCTGATTTCTGTCGCCACGCTGACTTTAACAGCCTTAATGACTCTCACCTTGCTGGCCGGCCAGCTACTGAAGCGGGAAGTGAACCAGGCCGTAGCTAGCGAAATGCAGAGCACCTTGCAAACCGCGCAGTTGCGCACCTCTGAGTGGCTGCAAGGCAAGCAACACCAGCTGCAGGCCTTGGCACGTCATCTGCCTGCAGAGCCGTCCAGCCAGGAGGTTTGGGAAACTTTTTTAACCTTGGCAAGAGAGGCCCAAGGCTTTGATCTGGTTCATTTAGGTACCGCGGATGGTCAGGTTATTCAATCCCAGCCGCCGATTGAGCTGCCTGCAGGTGCTGACCCCAGAACACGCCCTTGGTTTATTCAAGCCCAGGATCAAGGCGAACTTATATTAACGCCGGTTTATGTCGATCTGCTAACAGGCCAGCTGAATATGACCCTGGCGATTCCTTTGCAGCAGAATCCCAAGCATGTTTTGGGTGGCGACCTGCATGTTTCTGCTCTGGTCGATGAGCTTTTACAGCTCGAACTTAGGTGGAATAGCCAGTTACTGATGTTAGATGCGAAAGGGCGGGTTTTAGCTCACTCTAATCCTGAGCTATTGCAGCAGGAACTCAGCCAGCTATTGCCTGACTTCCACCCAGAGCAGAGAGGAATTCAGTCGGTGATGTTTGAGGGCGAACCCTGGCTAGCTTCTGCAGTGAGTTTAGCTGATACAGGCTGGCAGTTTTTGCTGTTAGTGGATGAGGCTGAAGTTCAAGCGGCCTCGTTTGAGCTACTGCAGTTACTCGGTGGCCTGGCTTTAGTCGTTACTCTGGTTAGTGGTCTACTGGTTTACTGGCTTGCTTTAACCTTAACTCGCCCCTTGCAGCATTTTCAGGAACAGCTGGCAGCTATTACACAGACGCTGAATTTAGGGCAGCGCTTGGATATTCCTCAGCAAGCCGAATGGTTCCAGGTTGCGAGTGCAACCAATTGCTTGCTTGAACGGTTAGACCAGGTGGTTCAGGGCGTTATCACTCAATCGGCTGAGTTGAGTCAATCGGCTCACCGCTTGGCACTTACTGCAGGCCTGGTTAGTCGTAACTCGAACCACCAGGATGTTATCAGTCAGTCGATGGCCGCTGCAGTTGAAGAGATGTCCTCTTCGGTGGCTGAAATTACTTCGACTATGGAGGAGTTGTCTACTTCTTCCACCCAGATAGCCGATCATTCCCAGTCTGTGGTCGATGTGGCTAATCTCACCTTGGATAACAGCCGCAAGGGTGTCGATGCTATGCAGCAGCTGCAAGGCCGGATGCATACTATTCATCAGGACAACCAGCAAAATCTGAATGAAATCATGGAGCTGGGATCCAAGTCCAAACAAATCAGCCGGGTGATGGATCTGATTAATGACTTGGCTGATCAAACCAAGCTGATCGCCTTCAATGCTGCGCTGGAGGCTTCCAGTGCCGGGGAGTCAGGCAAGCGTTTTTCAGTAGTAGCCAGTGAAATTCGCCGTTTAGCTGATAGTGTTACTGACTCTACTCGTGAAATAGAAGAGCGTATTCAGGAAATTCAGGATTCCATCAGCCGCTTGGTTATCAACTCGGAGAAGGGTTCCGCTTCGATTCAGTCGGGTTTGGAAGTCAGTTCGAACACGGCAGAAGATTTGAATGCCTTGCTGAAGGCAGCCAGCCGAACCAGTAGTGCTGCTGAGCAAATTTCTTTATCGACTCGACAGCAAAAAACCGCCAGTAGTCAGGTGGTGGTGGCTTTGCGTGACATCGCTTCAGCGAGTTCACACAATGCTCAGTCAGTGCGGCAGATTACGGAAATGAGTGAGGCTCTGTTAAGGATGTCAGAAGACTTATCCAGCCTTGTAAGTGAATTCAATCAGGAAGAAAAGCATGACTAAGCTAAGCTCTCCGCGAGTGTTGATTGCTGATGATAGTGCTATGGCGCGTACCCTATTGCGAATGTTTTTAGAGAATGCCGGTATAGAGGTCATTGCTGAAGCCAGTAACGGTCAGCAAGCAGTCGAGCTGGTGCGGGAGCTGCGCCCCGATTTGGTCACTATGGACTTACAGATGCCGGTGATGGGGGGCATGCAAGCTATAGAAACCATCATGCATGAAAAGGCAGTTCCTATTTTAGTGGTGAGTAGCGAGTCTGATGCTGAAAAAGCCTGTCAGGCACTGGAGTTGGGGGCCTTGGAGGTTATTTCCAAACCAGACTATACACCTGAAGAAGCGAATGAGTTTGTACGTAAGGTCAGGCTTTTAGCTGGAGTGCCTGTTATTACTCGACTAAGACGTAAGCAAGCAGCTGTTGCTCCCTTGCCAATCGAATTTCACTGGCCAGCTTCCGGTCAGTACCGCGTACGTGATTATCATCGCGCCTTTGCCATTGCCTCTTCAACGGGCGGTCCCCAGGCTTTAGCGCAGCTATTACCGCGTTTAGATGCTAATTTTCCAGCACCTATTCTGCTGGCACAGCATATGTGTGATGGTTTTGTGGAAGGTATGGCGCTTTGGCTTAATAGTTTAACTGCGGTTACCGTAAAAGTTGCTGAAGAAGGCGAACTGCTCAAGCCAGCCTGTGTCTATGTTTCACCCTCAGAAACCCATTTAACCGTCACCTCAAGTCATCGGGTTGCTTTGCAGGATCGGGTTGCAGGTGAGATTTATCGGCCGAGTTGTGATCATTTGTTGGCTTCGGTTGCCGAGGTTTATGGCGCTGATGCCGTAGGTATTATCATGACCGGCATGGGGCGTGATGGTGCTGCAGGCCTGTTGAAAATCAAGCAGGCTGGGGGGGTTACTCTGGCACAAGATGAAGCCAGTTCAGTCATCTATGGTATGAATCAGGAAGCCGTTAAGCTAGGTGCTGTACACCATGAAGTTGCTTTAGAACACCTGGCTGAAGAAATGCAGCGTGCCTTAGAGTCAAGCCCTCAAACTTATTTGGCTCAGCTCACTCGGAGTAGTGCATGAGTGAAGACCTAGCCCCTTTTAAGCAGCTGATTAAAGCTCACTGTGGGTTACAGTTGGAGGGTCTGGCTGAAGAGCGCTTACGCAAAGCACTGCAGGCAGCAACTCTGGCAACAGGTGTAGGCCAGTTGCCTGCTTTACTAGCAAGGCTTAAAAAAGAGCCAGAGCTGGTTAAAGATTTAGTCAGTCATTTAACGGTTAATGAAACCTACTTTTTTCGTGAAAAAAGCCAACTCGATCTCCTGGTTGCGGCACTTCTGCCTCGTTTACAGCAGCTAAAAAGCCCTGGGCAGCCCATTAAACTCTTAAGTGCAGGCTGCTCTTCCGGTGAAGAGCCTTACAGCCTGGTGATGGCTTTAGAGGAAAGCTTTGGACAGGCTGCGCAGCAGCAGTTTCAAGTGGAGGCGGGTGACTTAGACTATCAAATTCTAAATAAGGCTCGTAAAGGCGTTTACTCTCCCTTCTCTTTTCGAGGCTTATCGGCAGACCTCAGGAGTAAATACTTTCAACCTCAAGGCTCTCATTTCCAGCTAATCGAATCTATTCGAAAGCAGGTCGTTTTTCATGAGCTTAATCTCTTGGCCCCGCGTTTTTCATCCAACCTGGGTTGTTTTGATGTTGTGTTTTTCCGCAATGTTTCTATTTATTTTGATGTGGAAACACGCCTGGAAATTTTGCGCAACCTCTATGAACTGATGAGTGAAGAGGCTTTTTTAGTGGTGGGCAGCTCGGAAACGCTAGCGAATGACCTGGGTATCTTTAAGCTGGTTGAAGAGCAGGGAAACTACTATTTTGTTAAAGGTACAAGGCTTCTGCCTGGCGCACCCGAGCAACAGAAACTTAAGCCTCAGCAGTCAAAAAGTCGCTCGGTTAATCCTATACCTCAGCCAATAAAAAAGCCTCTAGTCGCTACTCAAGCTCAAGCACAGGAAGCCTTACCTTCAGCAGCCATGATCTATCAATTGCTGCTGAATGATGATACACAGCTTGCCAATCGCCAGCTCGATCGCTTGTTGAAAGCGGGGCAGGAGCTGAGTGCCGCTCGTGTTATGAAAGCCTGGTTACTGAGTAATCGTGGTGAGTTTGAGCAGGCTCTAGAGAGTTTAAAGGCGCAGCTGGAAGAAACGCCCTGGTTCTTGGATGCTGTATTTTTAAAAGCATTAATCTATAAGTGGCAAGGTAAGGAGCAGGAAGCAATCGCCAGTTTTCGTAAAGCGATTTATATTCAACCCGACTGTTGGCCAGCACACTTTTACCTTGCTGAAATCCAGCGCCTAACCCAGCAGTTAGACTCGGCGATCTCAGCCTATCAAACCGCACGTCGGCTGCTAAGTCAGCAGCAGCCAGCAACGGGTTTACAGTGGTTGCCGTTGCAGCTTTCACAAGCAGACTTGCTGTTTCTGATCGAACATCAGTTACTGCGTTTAGGCCGCCAGCAAGCTGCCAGTGCTGAGGGTGGGAGCTAGTCTATGGCTTTGGATATGAGCAAGTTTTTGCAACGCTTCGTTGATGAAGCGCAAGAGCATTTGCACCAATTAAATGCCGGTGTAGCGCGTTTGGAAGCGGGTCAAGCCGACGCTGAAGAGATTAATGGTCTGTTTCGTGCAGCTCATACACTGAAAGGCTCTTCACGTATGCTGAAGCTCACCAGCATTACTGAAACAGCCCATCACTTAGAAGACTATCTCAGTGCTTTACGTGATAACACGTTAACTTTTAAAGCGGAACAACACGCAGCACTGGTTTATCAAGCATTGGATCAATTAACGCTAAGGGTCGACCAGCTAGCTGAAAGGCTTAACCCAGAAGATTTAGCAGCAACGGATACCGCACTGTGTGAGGCCTTGACGGCAGCAGCAGAGGGTAAAGCTGAGGCTGTTGAGTCGGAAGCTGCCGTGCAAACGCCCATGCTTGAGCAGCAGCCTGAAGCTGAGCAGCAACCAGAAGCTAAATTAAAAACAGCTGAAACGGTACGAATTAAACTGAGCCGTTTGGATGAGCTGATCAAGCTCATGGGCGAAATCGTTTCCAGCCATGCGCCCATGCGTGAATTAGTTAAAGATGCTCAGATTTTACGTCGCCAACTACACAAAACGGAGGCCC
>SKIX01000035.1 GCA_007116195.1 Marinospirillum sp.
CGCCACTCATAAATGCACTGGTCAACATCACCCACGACCATCACCTGGGCCGAGCCAGCCAGGGTCGTCAAAAGCGCTTGCTGCACTTCATTAATATCCTGATATTCATCAACCAAAAGATGATCTAAAAAGCCAGCAAGGCGCTGTTTAAGTTCAGGGTGTTGCTGTATAGCCTGCAGAGGGCGCCAGAGGAGGTCATCAAAAAAACAAGCGCGCTGTTCGTGCAGCAACTCTTCCAACTCGTTAAAGGCCGCAACAAAATGCTGCTGCCTGCTCGTTAAGTCGAGCTGTTCAGCAACTTCACCTGCAGGCAGGAGGCCACTTTTAACTCGGGTACAAAAGCTTTTAAAGGCATCCAAGGCCTCTTCTTCTAACCAAGGCTGGACGGCCTCTCCCTGCTGATCAGCCAAGCGTTTAAGTGCCTGCTGCATCAACTTACTTTGCATCCACTCTTCTTGGTAAAGGCGCCTGGGCTGCAGAAAACCCCAGCTCACAAGACTGCGTGTTAAGCGGTGACCTAAAGAGTGAAAAGTGCGTACATCCGGTAGGGGGCCGTTAAATTGCAAGGCTTCTGCACGCCCTGCCAGCTTGGCACGAAAGTCATCCTTTGCTGAGCGGTTATACATAACAATCAGCAGACGCCTGGCGGCAACCCCTTGGCGCAGCAGGTAGAGTACCCGTTCAACCAGTGTCGTGGTTTTACCCGAACCAGCGACGGCCCTAACACGTGCATGACCGCTCAGGTGGGTAACAACGGCCTGCTGCTCTTGGGTGAAGTGCTCAGGAATCAAAAAAACAACCTAGCTCAAAGGTATGCTGACAACTGGTTAGGGTTAAACAGGTCTGCCCTTCTTGCTCTTCAGCTTCAGCCCAATCTACCAGCTGATAAAAAACCTGGGGCAGTAGGCGTGCCTCCAAGCCAGGGCGAACCAGGACATAGGGTCGAGGCTCGTCAGCTTCAGAAAAGCTAACACGCAAAGGATGTTCGGCATCAAGAGGAACTCGATCACTAACTTGGGTCGTGAAAGAAATGTGAGCCTCATCACCCACCCCAAGTCGATCAGCTGCAACAACAATAAAGGGAACCTCTGCAACCTCCACTCTGGCTTTTTCAACCGGTGTGACCAAGTAATAATGACCATCCTTTTCACGCCGCAACAAGCGCGAAAAAAGCCTCACCAAAGAACCACGGGTAAAGGGTTGACCCTGATGATACCACTGCCCTTGTGCATCAATAGCCAGATCAATCTGAACAATTTCTTGAGGTTGCCAAAGTTCTACTGGTAAATCGGTTTCTCCAGCATTCTTTTCTATCCGTGTAATAAGCCCAGTTAAAGAAGCAGCCATTCAGTTTATGCCTTATCTTCCGGTGTTAAGCGTTTTTTGCCTCTTTGCCCACGGTTACCCAAGCGAACACCAATATCCATCATGAAGCGAAAAAACTCTTCTTTATCTTCAATGACGTCTTGAAAAAATTCGGATTGGTAAAGAACCGCTGCACCGTGAACAAAGGCCCAGGAAGCGCAATAATGAAAATAAGGAGGCACTTCTTCCAGGTGGCCTTCATCAACCCTTGAGCTAATCAAATCAGATAGACTTTCCAGGTTTTTAGCACGAAATTGATGCAGCTCATCAATCATTTCTGGAATCACATTGGCTTTAACCAGTTTTTCTTCCAAGCGGTTAAATAGCAGATACTTGGCAGGCTCCTGCATACGAAATTCAAAGTAGGCACGAGACAGCGTCTCTTTATTTTCTGCAATTTGTGGTAGCTGGAAGAGGTTGGCCATTTCTCGCTCATAGTCCAGCATTAAGCGCAGATAAATTTCGGCTTTGGTGCTGAAATGCTTGTAGATAGTGCCCTTGCCGATATTCACTTTCTCGGCAATCATTTCGACCGTCACCTTGTCTTCGCCTAGCTCTAAAAAAAGCTCTAAGGCAGCATCAAGTATTCGCGCTTCGCGTTGACGAAACTCTTTGACTCGCCGCGCCTGCTTTTCTACTGGTGATTCAGCCATGACTTACTCCTCAGACTTGTGACTCAATTAGCCATTTCAGTCAACAAGGTAATCTTCTTTGCCTGAAGTGACAAGCCCAGGGTGCTTTTTTGCTGCTAGAGGAAACAGGCGAAAGAAGTTTTCAGTCGTCTGGTGGGTTAAAAAATCTTCTTCTAAACCACGCAGTTGCGCAATAAAGGCTGCAACTTCACGCACCAGGGCAGGCTCATTTTGTTTACCTCGATGAGGTACCGGCGCTAAATAGGGGCTATCCGTTTCAACAAGCAAACGATCTAAAGGCAAGGCCTTAGCAACTTCACGCAGCTGCTTAGCAGAGTTGAAGGTGACAATGCCTGAAAATGAAATGTAAAAACCCAGGCTAATCATTTCACGAGCAAAATCCATGTCTTCAGTAAAACAATGGATCACTCCCTGACCACCCTGCTCAGCATAGGGTCTTAAAAGCGCCAGAGTAGCTTCTTGCGCTTCACGGGTATGCACAATAACGGGCTTACCAACGGCCAAAGCAGCATCCAGGTGCATCTGAAAGTAGTCTTTTTGTAAACTGTGGTTGTGCTGGTCGTAATGATAGTCTAACCCCGTTTCTCCAAGCGCAACTATATCCTCAGCTTGCGCCCAAGCAATCAGTTGCTCCAGTGTAAAGGGCTGCTCAGGCTGATGCAGCGGGTGCAAGCCAACACTTAAACTGACATCTTGGAAGGCTGCAAGCTGCTGGCGCAGGCTATCTAATTGCCAGGGGTTAACGCTAATACTGAGAAAGTGACCCACTCCTCTGCTACGAGCCTGCTCCAAAACACCGGCCAAGCCTTGTTCAGCAGGGCTAAGGGTTTTATTTAGATCTAACATATCCAGATGGCAGTGGGAATCAACAAGCCACATAGTGTTAACAAACTCCTAGAGGGTATGGGTTGGTTTATCAGTATTCAGCAAACCCGCAAGCTGATCTTCAATAAAGTAACGTGGAGAGTCTTCATCTTCAGCAAAGTGAATACCCACACCAGGGGTTTTGCGCCCTTGTGCACCCACAGGGGTACGCCAAACCATGGTGCCAACAACTCTTACGGGGTCAGTGGCGCCAGCGAAGTTAAGGGTTAACTCTATTCTTTCACCCGGCGTAAAGTTGCGGCTCGTGGGAACAAAAATACCACCACGCTTTAAAAAAGGCATATAGGCAGAATAGAGAGCCTGTTTATCCTTTAAATTCAGGGTAAGGGTTTTGATTTCACTCATGGCCTAGCTCCTGGGTTAACTGAATAAGCAGCTTTTCTATAAACAGCTCTTGGTTAGGGTTAGTCGCTAATTGATGATGAGCTGCTTTGACTTGATGTTCAAGCTGAAGCAGCTGTTTTCCAGTCAAAAGACGCTGCCAATGCTGGTACAAAGGTAGCTGCCTGGGGTCGGTCAACTGGTCTTCGCCCCAAAATTTAAGCCTCAGAGTATCGGCAATCCAGGAGTGTAAGGAGTAGAGCAGGTCTTCCAGTGCTAAACCTTTTAGCTGCGCTGCTTGCTCGCTGGGGTCCGCACCACGAATAATCGCCTCCAAAGCATGCAGCAACTTTTGTCGGGCCTGCTCGTAGCTAGGCTCAGCAAGTTTTAATGCTTGTAGCGGACGGCCTCCTGCTGCTCTCAACAGCATCTCAGGTTGCTGATCCTGGCTTAATTGACAATTAAGCCAATCTTGCCCCTGTTGAAAAGCAGGCGGCGAAAGCGTCCATTGCTGGCAACGACTGCGCAGGGTCGCAGGTAAAGAAGAAGGCTGGTCACTGACCAAAATAAATTGGGTGTTGGGTTCAGGCTCTTCAAGCGTTTTCAGCAAAGCATTGGCTGCGTTGATATTCATCGCTTCTGCGGGCCAGATGAGTACCAACTTATAGCCACCTCGTTGAGCACTCTGTTGAACTTGAGCGTTGACTCTACGTATTGCATCTATTTTGATGGCCTTGCCAGGGCTTTCTGGTTCCAGTTGATGCCAGTCGGGGTGAAAACCAGAAATCAGTAGTTGGCAAGAAGCACACTCTGCACAAGGGCGAGTAGCCTGAGGTTGTTCGCACAAAAGGTAATGGGCTAAAGCTCTGGCCAGTGTTCGTTTACCCAGCCCCGGCAAGCCAGCCAGTAAAATCGCATGAGGCAGGCGCTGATCCCTCATTTGGGCTAACCACTGGCGCCAAATATCTGCCTGCCAAGGAAGCGGTAAAGCAGGTTTTTGCTCGCTACGTGGCGAGCTAAGCTGGACTTCATTGACCATGAGTTAACTTTTGCTGTTGATCTTGCCAGGCAAGCAGCAGGGGTAGCAGCGCCTTGCGCAAGTCCGCCTGAACCGCTTCTAAGGGCTGGCTGGCATCTATAACCCGAAATCGTAAAGGGTTTTTTAGGGCTTGATTCAAATAGCCTTCGCGTACCCGCTGGAAAAAGGCTTCCTGCTCTTGTTCAAAGCGATCCTTAGCTGCACCTCTCTGTGCCAACCGCTGCGCTGCCAAATCAACCGGCATATCAAGCAGAAAAGTCAGCTCGGGTTCCAGATCACCTTGAACCAGCTTTTCCAGGGTGCGAATACTGGATTCACTTTGACCCCGACCTGAACCCTGGTAGGCGTAGGTTGCATCGGTAAAGCGATCACTAATCACCCAGATTCCCTTGGCCAGGGCCGGTTTGATCACTTTCTCTAAGTGCTGAGCACGGGCTGCAAACATCAGCAATAGCTCACTCAGCTCACAAGGAGCATCATCATCGCTGCTCAGTAACAACTGCCGTAGCTTTTCAGCCAGCGGGGTACCCCCGGGTTCACGCGTTGCTAACCAAGGAATACCAGCCGCTTCTAACTGCTGGGTAATGAATTGCAGGTTGGTACTTTTACCTGCACCCTCCCCACCTTCCAGGGTAATAAAGTAGCCACCTAGAGACCCACTCATTCTACTTCCTTCTCTAGCGTCTGGGGTTCTACCGGACTGGCTGGCCAAGAGCGGTAATCTTCTCTGCGGTTACGCTGGTAGCGTTGAACAGCCTGATTATGTTCTTGCAGAGTGCGAGAAAAATGGTGAGTTCCATCACCCCGAGCAACAAAGTAAAGGGTTTCACCTTCAGCTGGATCAACACTGGCACGGAGTGCTGCTTCGCCTGGCATAGCGATAGGCGTTGGCGGCAAACCGGGTATGGTATAAGTATTCCAAGGAGTGGGGCGCCTAAGGTCAGCTCGAGTTATTCTGCCTTGATAGCTTTCACCCATGCCGTAAATCACTGTAGGGTCAGTTTGCAAGCGCATACCTTTTTGTAAACGGCGCACAAAAACACCGGCAATGTCACGGCGTTCAAAGGGGGCTCCAGTTTCTCGTTCAATGATAGAGGCCATAATCAGCGCTTCATAAGGGCCAGCATAAGGCAGGCCTAGTTGGCGCGTCTCCCAAACTTCGTCTAAAAGCTGACGCATACGCCGATTTGCCAGACGCAACAGATCCAGGTCACTCATGCCCTTGGAGTAGGTGTAAGTATCTGGAAAAAACCACCCCTCTGCTGCTTCATCGGGCATGCCCACAGCGGCCATTATTTGCTCTTCGGTCCAATCTTTAGTTTTAGCTTGAAGCTTTTCTGCACGTGCCAGAGCTTGACGAACTTCTCGAAAAGTCCAGCCCTCCAACAGGGTGATACGATAAGTAATTACATCACCCTGCTGTAACTTTTGATACAGCTGCAGCAAAGACAGTCCAGGCTGTAGTTGGTATTCACCCGCGCGGATGGGTTCAGCTTCACCAGCAAATCTTAACTTAAGACGCATAGGCAGACTGCTGGTAATCCAACCTTCCTGTTCAAATTGTCGCAACAAACTAATAAAGCTGCGCCCTGATGCCACTTCTAAACGTTGTTCATGCTCGTATGCCAGGGGCCGATGCAGCTCCTGGTACAGCCACACAAGCAAGCCCAAAACAAGCAACAAACTAACCGCCAGAGAGGAAAAGAGAAGTTTTTTCATGGATTTTACCTAAGCGGTCGGCAAGCCTAAAGCGGGATGGAGCTGTTGCATTAGCTCAAGCGTCGCTTCACCTCTGGGCCAGCGCGCTAAAACGCCAGAAGCATCTTGTAACTCTACCACTGGCCAGATGCCTTGAACGCTATTACAAAGAAAAACTTCTTCAGCTTGCTGCAGGGTCGCCAAACCGGCTTCCTCTAACTCAGTAACAGGAGACTGCTTAAGTAGTTGCTTACGCAGCACTCCTTCCAAGGCGCCCGTTTGCAAGGCTGGTGTAAACCACTGTCCTTGCTGATACCAAAAGAGGTTACGAGCAATGCCTTCCATTGCATAGCCCTGATCATTGAAGAGAAGTGCTTCCTGAAAAGGTTCAGGGCAAAATTCAGAGGCCAATACCTGCGTAAGGCGGTTAAGATGCTTATGGGCTAAAGCTGGCCTCTTGCCAGGATAGGGCATCCACCAACAGGGAATACCCTGATAGGCAGGTTGCACAACTTGCATGGGTAACAACCGCAGCACTCGGTGCCAGCCTTGAGCTGTTTCACTGCGCTTATAGCCACGCCCGCCTGGGCCAGCCAGCAACATGATTTTAAGCAGCCCTTCATCCAGCTGTTGAGCCTGCACCGTCATTTCTTGCTCTAAAGCTTGCCAGAAGGAAGCTGGCAAGCCAACCTGGAGCACCTCTAAGCCAGCCTTTAGACGCTGCAGATGGTCTTCACTAAAAACGGCTCGTCCTTGCCAAACACGAATGCTGGTAAAAACGCCCTCACCAAAAGCCAGCGCACGACTGGCGAGCAACCAGTCAAGGTCTTGGGCTGAAGGTGGAGCACCATCAATCAGTGTTGGGTGATAAGACATAGACAATCAAACTTTGCTGAAAATAAGGCTACCATTGGTTCCACCAAAACCAAA
>SKIX01000261.1 GCA_007116195.1 Marinospirillum sp.
CAGGACGCTCTTCCAGGTTGGTGTGCATGGAGCCCATGAGGATACGATTCTTAAGTTGAGTAAAACCCAGATCCAGGGGTTGAAACAAGTGGGGGTAGTGGCTTGAAGTCATGCAATTTCTCCGCGAGCTTTGTTGTTAGGGTTATGTTTTGCAGTCTAACCCAGACACAATTCAAGCGCACGTTTGAAACTCTTGTTGGAGTGACTCGTCAGTTTTAAAAACCAACGCAAAAAAATCAGAAACCAGAAGTTTCTAATTAGAATAAAAAAAGAGTATTTATGGTGGGTGGTACTGGGTTCGAACCAGTGACCCCCAGCTTGTAAGGCTGGTGCTCTCCCAACTGAGCTAACCACCCTGGCAGGATTCAGCAATGGCGGACCGGACGGGACTCGAACCCGCGACCTCCGGCGTGACAGGCCGGCATTCTAACCAACTGAACTACCGGTCCGCATTAACTGATTAACTAGGTAAGGAGTACTGTAGTGGCGGACCGGACGGGACTCGAACCCGCGACCTCCGGCGTGACAGGCCGGCATTCTAACCAACTGAACTACCGGTCCGCATACAGCAAAACTTGCCAGTTACATGAGTGGTGGGCGGTACTGGGTTCGAACCAGTGACCCCCAGCTTGTAAGGCTGGTGCTCTCCCAACTGAGCTAACCGCCCCTCATGTGGCTGCGCATTCTACAGTCTTTTTCTAAGCTGTCAAACTTTTTTTCAAAGTTTTTTTTAAGCAGGGAATCAGCCAGTTGAAAAATTTGTTTTCGTTTCAGGAACTATTAACAACAAGCTGAACTCCTACCCAGAAGATTACGTCAGGTTCTCTAGTCGCGGCAGCCTAACAACTGCCACTTTAGTCTAACAGCTTAAAAGACAGCTACAACTAACCCCTTGTTTATAAAGGATTTACCCCTTAAATCAATGCAGCTTATTTTCCTTTCCCTTATAAATCAGCACACTTAGGTTCAGGTCATCCTAGCGACTGAGTTAGAATGATCGCGATCCATTGACATGTATCATGGCTGGGAAACCCCAGCTGCTGGAAACTTGGCGCTGGATTCTTCCAACTTAACTGCTGTAATGGGAACCTGACATGAGCACAGCAATTGAACACCCTACTTATAACTACAAGGTGGTCAGGCAATTTGCCATCATGACTGTGGTCTGGGGTATCGTCGGCATGCTTGTCGGCGTCTGGATCGCAGCCCAACTGGCTTGGCCTGCACTTAACTTTGACCTTCCTTGGACTAGCTTCGGACGTCTGCGTCCGCTGCACACCAATGCGGTAATCTTTGCATTTGGTGGTTCTGCCCTTTTTGCTACCTCCTACTATGTGGTGCAACGCACCTGTCAGGCGCGCCTTTTGTCTGATGGACTCGCTGCTTTCACTTTCTGGGGCTGGCAACTCGTTATCGTACTGGCAGCCATTACTCTGCCTCTGGGTTTCACTCAGGGTAAAGAGTATGCTGAGCTGATCTGGCCGATCGATATCCTGATTGCTGTGGTTTGGGTTACCTACGCAATCGTTTTCCTAGGTACCATTTATAAGCGCAAAACCTCCCACATTTATGTGGCTAACTGGTTCTTTGCTGCTTTCATTTTGACCGTTGCCGTTCTTCACATCGTGAACAGCATGGCCATTCCGGTAACCTGGACCCTGTCTTATTCCATCTACTCAGGTGCCACGGATGCGATGGTGCAGTGGTGGTATGGTCACAACGCAGTAGGCTTCTTCCTGACTGCAGGTTTCTTGGGCATGATGTACTACTTCGTTCCCAAGCAGGCTGAACGTCCCGTTTACTCTTACCGCCTCTCGATCGTTCACTTCTGGGCACTGATCTGTGTTTACATGTGGGCTGGCCCTCACCACCTGCATTACACTGCTCTGCCTGACTGGGCTCAGTCTTTGGGTATGGTGATGTCTCTGATTCTGCTAGCTCCTTCTTGGGGCGGTATGATCAACGGCATGATGACGCTATCGGGCGCTTGGCATAAACTGCGTACTGATCCTATTTTACGCTTCCTGGTGGTTTCTCTATCCTTCTATGGTATGTCGACCTTTGAAGGCCCGATGATGTCGATTAAGACAGTAAACGCTCTGTCTCACTACACGGACTGGACCATTGGTCACGTTCATGCCGGCGCTCTAGGCTGGGTAGCGATGATTACCATCGGTTCTATCTACCACCTGATTCCACGTTTGTTTAATCAAACCAAAATGTACTCAACCGGTTTGATTAATGTTCACTTCTGGCTATCCACTGTCGGCACCGTGCTTTACATCGCCTCCATGTGGGTTAACGGCATTATGCAAGGTCTGATGTGGCGTGCAATTAATGCTGACGGCACCCTGATGTACACCTTCATCGAATCAGTCGAAGCTAGCCACCCTGGCTATGTTGTTCGTCTGCTGGGTGGTCTTATGTGGCTCGTGGGTATGCTGCTGATGGCCTACAACGTTTACATGACTGTTAAAGACTCAGCTTCTGAAAAGAAAGCTGCAGCTCAAGCAGCCTAAGCGGAGAGGTTATCTAGATGAAACACGAAATAGTTGAAAAGAACGTCGGCCTCCTCTCAGTTCTGATCTTGGTTGTGATCAGCTTTGGTGGCCTGGCAGAAATCGTTCCCCTGTTCTTTCAGGATGAAACGACCAAGCCTGTTAAAGGGCTAAAGCCAGTTAATGCTCTAGAGCTGGAAGGTCGCGATATCTATATCCGTGAAGGCTGCTACACCTGCCACTCACAGATGATTCGCCCTTTCCGTGCTGAAACAGAGCGTTATGGCCACTACTCAGTTGCGGGTGAGTTTGTTTATGACCACCCCTTCCAGTGGGGCTCCAAGCGTACTGGGCCTGACCTGGCACGTGTTGGCGGCCGTTACAGTGATGATTGGCACTATGCTCACATGTACAACCCACGCGATGTTGTACCTGAGTCGATTATGCCTGCCTACCCCTGGCTGAACTACGCAACCATTGATGCCAGCGTTACTGCTCGCAAAATGGAACGCTTAAGAATGCTGGGTGTTCCCTACACCGATGAAGATATCGCTGGTGCCGCGGACAAGGTTCGTGGAAAAACCGAAATGGACGCCCTGGTTGCTTACTTGCAGCAACTCGGCACCGTCCTACAAGACAGGTAAGGTTATGGATATTAACGTTTTTCGTGGCCTAATGTCTGGTGTTTTGCTGTTTGCATTCCTCGGCATCGTTTTTTGGGCCTATAGCAAAAACCAGAAGAAGCCTTTCGACGAGGCGGCTAACCTGCCCTTCGCTGATGAAGACGAAAACGATAACAATCCTGACCAGGAATCTAGCTCGTCACTGGAGAAGAATAAGCATGAGTAGCCAAGCCATGAGTGGCTTCTGGAGCCTGTGGATCTCGGTCATTACACTAGGTGTAATTGCCTTCTGCTGGTGGCTCCTGTATGCCAACCGCAAAACCGATAAAGCGCCATCTGCTGATGGCACCGTTGAAACCACTGGCCACGCTGCCGATGGTATTGAAGAATATGATAACCCCCTGCCTCGCTGGTGGTTCATCATGTTCGTTATGACCATTATTTTTGGTCTCGCTTACCTGACTCTTTACCCTGGTTTGGGTAACTACAAGGGTCTGCTGGGCTGGACTTCAGCGGGTCAGTATCAAGATGAGAGGGAGCGCGCTGAAGCTGAGTTTGCCCCCATCTTTCAGGAGTTTGCCCAGTTCAGCGTTGAGGAGCTAGCGCAAAACCCTGAAGCTATGCAGGTTGCTGATCGCCTCTACCAGAATAACTGTGCTGTTTGTCATGGTTCTTCCGCTCAAGGTGGTTATGGTTTCCCCAACTTGACTGATAATGACTGGATGTATGGTGGTCAGCCAGAGCACCTGCGCGAGTCCATTATCTGGGGTCGGAGTGGCAACATGGTGGCCTACCAAAACATTCTTGGTGACCAAGGCATCGATAACATGACGCACTATGTTATGAAGCTTTCTGGTCTGGAGCATGATGCTGCCAAGGCTACTGAGGCTGAACCTCAATATATGGCGCAGTGTGTCGCCTGTCACGGCAACGACGGTCGTGGTAGTGCAGCTCATGGCCTCTATAGCATAGGTGCACCCAACTTAACCAACAACATCTGGCTTTACCAGCAACCTGGTCAAAGTGTTTATGATGCTGTTGCCATGACTCTGCGTCATGGCCGTAATGGTCACATGCCTGCTCAAGCCGGTTGGATTGACCATGGTGTTGAGTTGCCCAGCAACTTTCGCAGCCTGAGCCAGCAAGAACTTGCTGAACTGCTGCCCAGAGTTCATCTGATCACTGCCTACATCTACAGCCTGAACCAATAAGGCTAGCTGATGCAAAACTGGGATGCGGCCGCAGGTCGCATCCCTTTTATATTTTTAAGCGAGTAGAGTTCTGAGCAATTAAAGTTTTTTACTCCTACTCAGTTGCTGTTTTAAAACTGATTAGTAGTAAGACACTGCCTTTGAATGGCAAGAACTAGACCAAGTTATTACTTGCAATCTAGGTCTTAATTTTCACTTTTCTTGGTGCCCTAGCATGACAGATCGAATTCCTAGCAAAGATGTTACCCCTAAGGATGCAGCTGCAAACCGCAAGTCGCCGACCACGGGTGGCCCTCAGGGTGAGCTGTATGCCAGCAGGAAACATATTTATGTAAAACGAGCTCAAGGGCTATTTAATAAGCTGCGCAAACTAGCTAGCTGGGTTCTTTTAATTGGCTTTTACTTGGGTTCTTTTGTTCCCTATGGCGACCGTCAAGCGATTTGGTTTGACTTGCCCAGCCGCCAGTTTCATATCTTCGGCACCACCTTCTTCCCCCATGATTTTATGTTATTGGCTTGGCTGCTGATCATCCTGGCCTTTGTGTTGTTCTTTTTTACTAACCTGCTAGGACGAGTTTGGTGCGGCTATGCCTGCCCACAGTTTGTTTGGACCTGGCTGTTTATTTGGGTGGAGGAAAAAACAGAAGGCCAACCGAATAAGCGTAAAAAGCTGGATCAACAGGGTTGGAATGGTGAGAAGCTGCTGCGCAAAGGCAGCAAGCATGTCATTTGGATAGGTCTTGCGGTAGCCACAGCACTGGCTTTTGTCGGTTATTTCTCACCTATTCGCGACCTGCTGCCACGCGTGTTTAGTTTTGACCTGGGGCCTTGGGAAATTTTCTGGATCGGCTTCTTTACCTTCTTCACCTATTTATTTGCTGGCTGGTTGCGTGAGCAAGTCTGTATCTATATGTGCCCCTATGCTCGCTTCCAGGCCGTTATGTTTGATAAGGATACCCTGATTGTTTCTTATGACCCTAATCGTGGTGAGCCACGCGGGCCACGGAAGAAATCCACGGATCTAAAACAGGCTGAACTCGGTCACTGTATCGACTGTGACCTCTGTGTTCAGGTGTGCCCAGTAGGTATAGATATTCGCAATGGTTTACAGTATGAGTGTATTACTTGTGCTGCTTGTATTGATGCTTGCGACCAGGTGATGGACAAAATGGAGTACCCTCGCGGCCTGGTACGTTACACTACAGAGGAAGAGCTGGCAGGCCGTAAAACCAAAATTCTACGTCCGCGCTTAATTGGCTACTTTACTGTGCTTATGGCCATGGTCATTGCCTTTAGCGTGGCGTTAAACCAGCGCGTTCCTATGGAAATGGAAGTTCAACGGGATCGTAATCAGCTATTCCGCATGACCAGCGAGGGTCTTATTGAAAACAGCTACCGTTTAGGTATTACCAATATGCTCCAGGAAGAGCAAACCTTCCGCTTATCGCTCCAAGGTGCAGAGGGCCTAACGCTGATCTCAGATGAGTTCTACACCCTGGGTGCCGGCGAAACTCGTCAGTTTTCTGTTCGGGTACAAGCTGATCCAACGAAACTTCCAAGCACCCCTGCAATCAATATAGAATTGCATGTTGAATCTGAATCCAACCCTGCGGTGAGCAGGTCGCGAGAATCACGCTTTATTTTGAGGTCGGCACGTTAATGAGTCACTCTACTTCTGAAAAAACACCCTGGTACAAGGAACCGGTCTGCTGGCTGGCTTTCTCACCTGCAATTGCAGGTGTCTTTGTAGGCCTTACCCTGCTAACAGTTGGAGTTCTTAATTTCGATGGTCCTGTGCATGAGGACTATTACAAAGAGGGTCGCGCTATCAACCAGTCGTTTGAACGTGACCGGGTCTCTCGTGAGCTGGGCCTCCAGGCTGATTTGCGTTTTACCCGCGACCAGCTGCAGATGGATTTAAGCGGTCAACTGGAGCGATTCCCCGATCAGCTGGTTGTGCTTATGGAAAACCCAACGCGTTCTGCACTCGACTTTTCTATCGTCATGCAGCATCTGCAGGGTGGACGTTATCTGGGTAACTTACCGCGTCAGCCAGAGCATGAGTGGAATCTTAAGCTCTATGGCCCTGAGCGCGAGTGGCGACTTCAAGCTCGCAGCGACTTCCCAACGAACCAAGCAGTATTACTTAAACCCAGCCAGCGCTAAAATAGCGAAGGCTTACTCGGTTTTAATGGGGGCGTCGGCTTTTGGGTCACGCCCTTTTTTGTATAATTAAGGAACTCGATTGATGACTCAACCGGCTTGCTTTCATTGTGGCGAACCTGTTCCTGCAGGCAGCCCTTATCAAGTAACGATTAATGATGAGGTTAAACAGCTTTGTTGCCCCGGTTGTGAAGCAGTATCGAATGCCATCGTGCTTGGGGGGTTAGAAAGCTATTATAAGTTTCGTACTGAACTCCCCCCTCGGCCCGAGCTAACCGAAGAAGAATTAGCTGAACTGCAAGTTTATGACAGCCCTGAACTGCTGCAAGAGTTTGTTCACCTCAACGA
>SKIX01000208.1 GCA_007116195.1 Marinospirillum sp.
ACTTCGCCAAGGTGAGTGACTTGCCGAGCTAAGGGTTCAAATACAGGAGCTAGACGCTTTAAGCTTGCTGAATGACCACCACACATGATCGCTAGTTGGCCAGATTCAGCTCCTTGAACACCGCCGGAAACGGGCGCATCTACCCAGTCAGCACCTCGCTGACGCACCAATTCAGCAAACTGCCGGGTTGCTTTGGGTGCAATGCTAGAAAAATCGACAAGCAGCTGGTTAGGTTTTAGCGCTTCGAGTAGCCCTTCTGGTTGATGTAAAAGGCTTTCAACGCTTTGCGTGTCAGTCACACATAGACAGATAATCTCAGCTTGACGGGCAACAGCCGCTGGGCTAGTTGCTTGGTGTGCACCCAGGTTGACCAAGCGATCAGCTTTGCTGGGGGTTCGATTCCACACGTGGAGCTGAAACCCTGCTTCAAGCAAGCGTTGGCTCAGGGGCTGCCCCATTAACCCTAAGCCTAGAAAACCAAGGACAGGAAGAGAGCTGGGCATAACAGGAATCCTTTACTGGAAAGTTTAAAAATTAACAGAATTAAATGTAACAGCGTGGTACGCGAGGTAGTAAGCCAGTGAGTAGGGTATAGCTAAGGGTGTCGCAGTCTTGCGCAACTTCATTGATGTTAAGCTGTTTGCCCCAAAGCTCGACGTCATCGCCAGGCTGAGGGTCAGGAACCCCCGTCAAATCGACCGCAAGCATGTCCATGGACACTCGCCCTGCTAAACCACAGCGCACTCCCTTGACCATAACTGGTGTACCATCCTTTGCTTGGCGTGGGTAGCCATCGCCATAACCACAAGCCACTATGCCTATGGATGTGGCCTGCTGCGTTATATAACGACCGCCATAACCAACGGCTTCTCCAGCGGCTAGGTGGCGTACACTGATCAACTGGCTTTTCAAAGTCATGACAGCTTCTAGTTGATCGCCCCAAAAGTGCCCGGGTGCTAAAGGTGAAGCACCATAAAGTAAAATGCCAGGCCGTAGCCAACCCTGTGCAGCCTGAGGCCAGCCTAAAATAGCAGGTGAGTTAGCTAAGCTGATCTGACAGTTTAGTTGCTGCTGCAGGTTTTGCAGCTGCTCTAATTGAATTTGAGTCTTCGGGTTGTCTAACTGATCAGCGGCTGCGAAGTGGCTGGTCAAAATAACCTGGTTAACCCAGGGCTGCTGAATTAGCCAGGAATAAACAGCTTGAACTTGCTCAGGCTCAAAGCCAAGACGGTGCATTCCTGTATCCACTTTCAGCCAAACTGTTAAGGGCTGTTTGGCTGTTGTGCTAGAAGAGCAGTAGTGTTTAAGGCACTCTAGCTGCCATGAAGAGTGAATCATAAGCTCATAGCCACGCTGAAAAATGAGCGGCAGCTCATCAGCACTAAAAAAGCCTTCCAGTAGTAGAAGAGGATGCGGAAGGCCTGCAGACTTAAGCTCTTCGGCCTCTTCAATGCTGGCAACGGCAAAAGCAGGGGCCAGGTCAGCTAAGGCTTGAGCAACCGGAATACTTCCATGACCGTAAGCATTGGCTTTAATGACCGCAATAGCTTGATCGCTTGCAGCGGCTTGTAATGCCAGCTGATAATTGTGCCTTAAAGCGTTAAGGTTGATCTGAGCGACTAGCGGTCGACCCATTTTTTTCTCCATACAGGTTTTTTATATGTTGATGTCAGCAATTATAGGGCATCGGGGTGCCAGAGGTTTGGCAGCAGAAAATACTCTGGATGCAATCACCATGGCTGCTAGTTTGGGTGTTCGCTGGGTCGAGCTGGATGTTAGGCTAACTCGTGACCAGGTGCCTATTTTGTTCCATGATGCTTATTTGAACAAGTTGAGCAAAGGTCGCGGTGAGCTTGCCAAGCAAGACTATAAGAGCTTGAAAGATGTGCTTGTTCGCGCACCCGTTAACAAGAAGAGCGCTTGTGCTCAGCCTTTGGCAGACCTGGCTTCAGCTTTAAGCCTTGCGGCTGACTTGGGTCTAGGAGTCAACCTCGAAATCAAGCCTGCTCATTCCTCGAAAGAGTATCTCATTATTCAGCGGGTTGAGCAGGTCGTGCGTCAATATCCCGGTCTACCCCTAGTCATTTCAAGCTTTAGTTTCGGAGTGCTTAAAGAAGCTCAGCAGCTTTTGCCCCAGCTGCCACGTGCGTGCTTATGGGAACATTTACCAAGGAATTGGCAAGAACAGGCTTTTAAGCTGGAAGCACGCTCAGTGCATTTAAGTGCAACCTGGCTAAAAAGGAGTCACGTTGCTGCAATACGCGCACAGGGTAAAGAGGTTTACGTTTATACCGTTAACTCCACTACTCAAGCCGAACAATTATTTAGCTGGGGGGTCACGGGTATTTTTACTGACTACCCCCAACTATTTGAGCATAAGTTGAATCAACCAGTAGCACCCTGCAAGCCTTTTGGCTCGGCTATTTAATCAGCTAAATCAGCTTGCCAGAGCATCTCTTTAAGAGGCTGGTGGATAGCAGGTGTGGTTATAACCCAGTCTCGTGTATCCAGGTAGAAGGGGGAGTCGGGATCAGGGTAAAGATGGCTTAAACTGGCTCCTGCCTCTTCAGCAATTAACACTGCAGCAGCGAAGTCCCATAAACTAAGGCTTTCATAGTAGCCATCTAAAGAACCATCAGCAACGTGACAAATATCTAAAGCAGCTGAGCCACAGCGTCTTAGGTCTTGGCAATGGGGAAGGAGGTGCTGTAAACGACGAATAAGCGGTTGCAGCTGACTTTTATCATACGGAAAACCACTTGCAATAAGCGCTGGACGTAGTTCCTGTAAACCACTGACAGCTAGAGGTTGATTGTTCTTCAAAGCCCCTCGCCCGCGAATAGCAACGAAGGTTTCATTTAAAAAAGGACTGTGCACGACCCCTAACAAAGGAATGCCCTGGCTATAAAAGCCTAATGAAATAGCAACATGCGGCTGGCCGTGAGCAAAGTTGACTGTGCCATCAATAGGGTCAAGAATCCAGAGGCCTGGGTGATCAGCTGCTTCACGCGTATTCGACTGGCCTTCTTCGCTGAGTAGCGTATCTTCAGGAAAAGCCTGGCGCAGGCGTTCGACAATCCAGTTGTCAATTTCTTTATCAGTCGAGGTAACGAGCTCTTGATGGCTTTTGTAGCTTTGCTGAAAACGCCCACTGGCTCGCGCTTGTAGCATTTTTTGTCCGGCTTGCAAGGCTAGCTTTTCAGCAATTTTAAGACGACTTTGTAAAGCAGGAAAAGAGTAGGCAGGTTTCAAGTATTCACCTTAAGTTGACTTGTTTAGAGATAACGTTAGCATTTTCGTGCTTTTTAGATAAAGGTTAAAGGTAATGGACGGAAAAATCTCAACCTCTTTAGGTTGGTTGTTAGGTAGCTCACTTATTTTAATCGGTTTTTGGTTAACCGGCTTTTACTTTCTTACAGGGGTCGCTTTAGCCTTAACAGGGTTTGTCTGGTGGCCACCCAGTCGTCAATGGCTATTAAAGCGCTGGCTACCTGCGATGCCTTTGTTTCATCTGGGCATTACACTGTGTTTGCTGGTGGTCGCCCTCTTTGCATTTATAGGTCGCCATACAGTCATTTTAGAAGAGCGAGCACTAGAAGCGGGCTACCCAAGTATTGAAGCTTGGCAAGAGGCTAAACAAAAAGAATCTCAGCCAGAATCCTTCATCGATTAAGGGCTCTCTTCTGTAAGTTTCCTGCAAGTCTTGACGAGCTGGTTTAAGATAGGGCTTTTGCGTCTTGCTAAAGATGGAATTCTCATGCTAATCAATGACCAACAAGAACTTTTTCCTTTGGAAGAAGGTGAGTTGGAACTCGGAATGACCTTGCCTTGGACTGTCTTTACAGAAACGGGGCAATTAATGATGAAAGAGGGCGCTGCAGTCGATAACCAGCGTAAGCTTGATAATCTGCTCAACAAAGGCTTCCGCCATAAAGATAAAAACAGCGTTAGCAAGGAAGGTGAAGAAGGGCCGCCGGCCGATGAACCTCAGCCCCAGGTGTTTCCTGCAGATACCAACCCCTTTGTTGAGCTGGATGAGCTAGGTTATGAGCTTAAACGTCTTTTTGAAAAAATAACTGATGCTTCGGCTAAGCCTGGTGCCCTGGAAAAAGCATTTTATGCCATGGCAACCCAGATTCAGGGCTTAATTGAACTAAACACAGATGCTGTCTTAGGCGCGGTTCACCTTTCTGGTGAGCATCCTTACATTATTCAGCACCCACTCCATGTCACCATTATCGCAGCATTAATTGCCCGTCGCCTAAAAGTGCCGCAAAGAATCCAGCTTTCTATGCTAGCCGCTTCTTTAACTCAAAACATTGGTATGAACCACTATCAAATGCGGCTCCATGCTCAAGACTTACCCTTGAATCAGCGTCAACGCAAGCAGGTGGAAGAGCATCCTTTGGCTGGTGTGAAGCTGCTGAGTAAAGCGGGAATAGACGATAAGCTCTGGCTACAGGTTGTTTATCAGCATCATGAAAAAGCCGATGGTCAAGGCTACCCACAAGGTTTAAAAGGCATCAAAATCCGACCCGAAGCTAGAATTGTAGCCTTGGGTGATGTTTATTCTGCCTTGGTGACTAGCCGACCCTATCGTCCAGGTCTCAGTGCGCAACAAAGCTTGAAGTCTATCTTTTTAGCCAGAGGCAAGCAGTTTGATCCTCAATTAAGTATGGTGTTTCTGAAAGAGCTAGGGCTTTACCCACCAGGTGCTGCAGTTCGCTTGAAAAACGGTGAAGTGGCCTTGGTAACCAAGCGTACAGGCGACGAGCGCTCACCCAGAGTGACCAGCTTTATGGAACAAAAGGGACAGCTGTTAATGCGCTTGCAGGAAAGGGATACCAGCGATCCTAAGTATGCTATTCAAAGTAATGTGAGTCCGCACAGCTTACCAAAACTGAACCCAACCCTGCTTTGGGGCATCAAATTGAAGCGCGTTAACCTGTCGTGAATACTTAATCTGCTGATAAAGGAAAACCCTATGCTTAAATGGTACTTGTTAACCTTAGTGTTCAGCTTTTTTGCATCAACACCAGCAAGCCAAGCGGCTGACTTATCTAAAGATGTTGATTTAAGAATTGAGACTTTTGACGAAATTGATCGCCTTTTCAAAGGGTTGCGCTTTAAAGTTGTGAATATGCGTAGTCAAGATAATGTTGGTGCTATGACCTATTCAGAAGAATTAGTGCGCCTGGCTTATCGTCTTCCTGGTCTGTTTGAAGAGGAATCCCCGCGCGAACTTTTTTCTCAAAGTCGCTCTCGACCCCAAGTTTGGTCACGCAAGGAGCGCTACGATTTCTTGATGAATCAATTTATTGATCGTCTTGAAAAGACTCATGAGCTTTTAGAGCAAGGCAATATGAGTGAAGCAGGACGCATGATTGATCGTACAGCTCAGGGATGTCGTCAATGCCACAATACTTTTCGTTATCGTTAATTCATCAAGAGATTTTGTAGATTATGTCCAACTATGATTTTGATTTATTGGTTATTGGTGCTGGCTCCGGTGGAGTCAGGGCTGCCCGTATGGCGGCAGGGCAGGGTGTTAAAGTCGGTATTATTGAAGACCGCTACTGGGGTGGTACCTGTGTCAATGTTGGGTGCGTACCTAAAAAACTCTATTCCTATGCGGCTCATTTCGCTGATGACTTTAAAGATGCCGCTGGCTATGGCTGGAAGTTGCAAGCACCAGTATTTGATTGGGCAACTCTGAGAGATAATCAGAAACAGGAAATTTTACGCCTGAATGGTATTTACAACCGCTTGCTGGAGACCAGTGGAGTAAAGCGCATTGAAGGGCGAGGAACATTGCTTTCGGCCCATGAAGTTGAAGTAGAAGGCAGGGTGTACACAGGTGAAAAGCTTTTGCTTGCCACTGGCTCTTGGCCTTTTGTACCTGACTTTCCTGGTGCGGAGCACTGCTTAACTTCAAATGAAATTTTCAACCTTGAAACCTTTCCGCAACGTTTTCTGGTTTATGGTGGTGGCTATATTGCAGTGGAATTTGCTTCTATTTTTAAAGGATTAGGAGCCGAGACCTATCAGGTTTATCGAGGCGATAAGGTATTGCGTGGCTTTGATGAAGAGGTGCGCAGTTTTGTTCAGGGTGAAATGCAGCAGCAGGGCATCCAGTTTCGACTCAATCAGGAAATTAGCCGTATTGAGAAAACGGCTGGAGGTTTGCAGGTGACCTTGAGCCAGGGTGAAATCCTCGAAGTTGATGTCGTGCTGAGTGCAACTGGACGACGGGGTAATACCCAAAACCTGGGGTTGGAAAATCTGGGTATTCAAGTTTCGGCTCAGGGTGAAATTCCAGTTGATGATTATTTTGCGACCTCAATACCTGGCGTTTATGCACTGGGCGATGTCACAGGAGGCCCTCAGTTAACTCCGGTTGCTTTGGCTGAAGCCATGACACTGGTGCATAACCTCTATTCAGGTGAAAAGCAGCGCCGTCTCGACTACAGTAATATTGCTACAGCTGTGTTTTGCCACCCGAATATCGGTACCGTTGGACTGAGTGAAGAAGAAGCACGTAAAAACTACTCAGAATTACGGATATATACCACCGATTTTCGTCCTATGCGTAATACTTTGGCTAATAACCCTGGACGCAGTTTTATGAAGCTAGTTGTGGACGCTGTTAGCGATCGAGTTCTAGGTTGTCATGTTGTTGGGCCTGATGCTGGAGAGCTAGTGCAGGGCGTTGCGATTGCAGTAAAAGCCGGGCTGACCAAGGCCGATTTTGATGTCACCCTAGGCATCCACCCAACCTCGGCTGAGGAGTTGGTCACTCTGAGAACCCCGACGCGAACCTAGGGCT
>SKIX01000087.1 GCA_007116195.1 Marinospirillum sp.
CTAAAAATCGGCATCAAATCTACAGCCGTTTTTTTCGGTCACTGGGATCGCTTAGCGATAGGCGTGCTGCAACTAGCCACTCTAGCGCTGCTGATTCTGGCAGGCTGGGCCTTTGAGCGAGGTGCATTTTTCTATCTTAGCCTGGCGGCTATGGCAGGGCTGTTCATCTGGCAGCAATGGCTGATTCGCAAGCGTGAACGCGGCCCCTGCCTGCAGGCATTCCTGAATAACCACTATGCCGGCATGCTAGTGTTTATCGGATTAGCTGCGGATTATCTATTGAGGTGATACATGCCTGGGCAAGCCTGCAACCCTCTTGAGTTTCTTCATGACCTGGAATGGGAAGAAAGTCATGACCTTGAGCTTAAGTCTGCTCAGGGCGGGCTACCTAAAAGCTTGTGGGAAACCTACAGTGCCATGGCGAATACTGATGGGGGCATCATCCTGCTGGGTGTAGAAGATGATGGCAGGGTCACCGGCTTAACTCAGGTTGGTAAGCTAAAGAAGTCTTTCTGGGATACCATCAACAACAAAAGCAAAGTCAGCTACAATCTGCTGACCAATCAGGATGTCCAGGTACTGGATCAACCTGAGGGCCTGCTTCTGGCTATTCGAGTTCCTCGAGCAACTCGCTATCAACGCCCAGTATTTCTTGGCAGCAACCCTTTGACGGGCACTTATCGCCGCAACTATGAAGGTGATTACAAGTGTACGGAGCAAGAGGTCGGTCGACTGCTTTCTGATCGCTCAGAAGAGCCAGTTGATAGCCGTCTTCTCAATCATTTTACTCTAGATGACTTGGATTCCAGTAGCCTTCAACAGTACCGGCAGCGCTTCGCATCACACAAACCAACCCACCCTTGGCTCAGTGAAGACGACCTGGGTCTGCTCAAAAAACTTGGCGGCTGGCGGTTAGATCGCCAGACGGGTCAACAAGGGCTGACACTGGCTGGACTTCTGATGTTTGGTCGTGATGAAGCCCTGCGTGAAGCCTTGCCAAATTATCACCTGGATTACCGCGAGCTACTGCCAGGCAACCCAGATGAACGCTGGAGCGACCGTTTATATCCAGACGGCACCTGGCATGCCAATCTGTTCCAGTTTTATCTGAAGGTTGTGCTACGCCTAACAGAAGGTCTGAAACTTCCTTTCGCCCTCGACAAGGACCTGTTTCGCAAGGGCGAGGGTCTAGTGCATGAAGGCGTTCGTGAAGCGCTCGTCAATGCTCTGATTCATGCAGATTATCAAGGCACAGGGGGCATACTGGTTGAAAAGCACCCTGACCGCCTTGTTTTCAGCAACCCGGGCACTTTATTAATATCCATTCATCAGCTCTTGCAAGGCAATATCAGCGAATGCAGGAACAAGTCCTTACAAACGATGTTTTTAATGCTGGGTGCAGCAGAAAAAGCAGGATCGGGTGTTGATAAAATACGCAGCGGCTGGGCATCCCAACACTGGCGCCAGCCATTGGTGACTGAGTTGACACAACCAGATCGAGTGCATTGGGTCTTACCCATGCTTAGCTTGATTCCTAATTCTTCTTTGCAGCGTTTACAGCAGCAATTCGGCGACGCGTTTAAAGCCTGCTCGCAACTCGAAGTTCAAGCCCTAGTAACAGCCGACCTAGAAGGGGATGTAGACAACTTTAGACTTCAGCAGGTCACTCAGCTCCATACCCGCGATGTGACCGAGCTACTGCAAGCCTTGGTTGCTAAAGGCATGCTGAAGCAGGAAGGGCAGGGTCGCTGGACGCGTTACCAACTGCCTGATCTGCAAGTTTCTAGCTCCACACACACCTCCGTATATATGCAGCAGAACTCCGTACACAGCTCCGTACATAACGAGGATTTTGCACGACTTCAACAAATCGCTCAGCCTGCACGAGATAATAAGCGACTGCCGCCTGAAACGCTGGAGGCTATCCTTATTCAGCTCTGCCAAGGTCATTGGCTAACTCGCACGGAGCTGGCAAAGCTGGTCAATCGTAATCCTGACAGCCTGAGGTATCGCTATTTATCACCCCTGGTCGCACAAGGTCGTTTAAAACTCAGGTATTCCGATACACCCAATCACAGCCATCAAGCTTACACCGCTGCATGAAGAGGGTCTTTGTCATCTTCTTGTCATTTTTACAAGGTGTAATACTGCTGAAACACCAAGATGCATGATAGGACACCCTTATGAGCACCAAGACTGTATTGATTGTTGATGATGAAGCGCCCATTCGTGAGATGATTGCGGTCGCTCTGGAAATGGCGGATTACAATTGGCTGGAGGCAGCCGATGCGGTGGAGGCTCATTCTCAGGTTGTGGATCAACAACCCGATTTAATTCTGCTGGACTGGATGCTGCCTGGCACCAGTGGCATTGAGTTGGCGCGGCGACTCAAGCGTGATCCGGTCACCTCTGAGATTCCGATTATTATGCTGACTGCCCGTAGCGAAGAAGATAACAAGGTGCAGGGCTTGGAGGCCGGAGCCGATGATTACATCACCAAGCCCTTTTCTCCGCGTGAGCTGGTCGCCAGGTTAAAAGCCGTGTTAAGGCGCACCACGCCACCAGGTATTGAAGAACCTGTCGAGGTGGAAGGTCTTCGCCTGGACCCTGTTAGTCATCGCGTAACTTCCCAGGGTTCACCTCTGGAAGTTGGCCCAACAGAGTTCCGTCTGTTGCAGTTTTTTATGACGCATCAAGAAAGAGCTTACACCCGCAGCCAGCTGTTGGATCAGGTTTGGGGCGGCAATGTTTATGTCGAAGAGCGCACCGTGGATGTTCATATCCGTCGCCTGCGCAAGGCGTTGGGCCAACAGCATGAGCACCTGGTACAGACGGTACGCGGCACAGGCTATCGCTTTTCTACTCAAGCCTAAGCCTGGACACTGCTTGTATGCCATCTTTAGCTTTTCGAGAAATTAAACGCACGCTGGTGTGGCTGCTGCTGGCACTGGCATTAGGCTGGCTGGTTGGCTACCCCTTGCAGGCCACTTTGCTAGCCAGCCTGACTTTGCTGGGCTATTTTGTTTACCAGCTGACTCGGCTACTCGCATGGCAAACCCAAGATAAACAACAGCCCCCTGAAGCGCTAGGTATTTGGGGTCAGGTTTTTGACAATCTCTACCTGTATCAGCGCCAGCAACAGGTGTATCAACAAAAGCTTAAGCAGGTGCTTGGCCGCATTCAGGAGTCCAGCCAGGCGTTAAAAGATGGCGTGATTATGATTGACTCGGCAGGCGAGCTGGAGTGGTGGAACCAGGCTGCAGAAAGGCTGTTAGGGTTACGCTCACCGGCTGACCGAGGCCGCCCTTTAACGCACCTGTTGCGTGAACCTCGCTTTGTTGAGTATTTCGACAGCCGACATTATCAGGAAGCCTTGATCCTGCCTTCGCCGATCAATGAAGATCTGATTCTGGAATATCAAATCACCCTTTTTGGTGAAAACGATCGCCTGCTGTTAGTGCGCGACTTCACTAAAATGCAGCGTTTAGAGCGGATGCGCCAGGATTTTATTGCCAATGTTTCGCACGAGCTGCGTACACCTTTAACGGTGCTATCAGGCTACTTGGAAACCTTTAGTGATCATGCCGAAAACCTGCCGACAAAATGGCAGCGCGGCCTGGTATTAATGCGTCAGCAGTCCGCACGCATGGAGCATCTGGTTGAAGACTTGCTGACGCTATCACGTTTGGAAACAACCGATCTGGAAGTGGCAACCGAGCCGCTGAATATAGACCAACTGCTCCTTAGCATACGTCATGATGCCAGGGCTTTATCTGGCGAGCAGCACCTGATCAGTCTGGATGTTGATCGGCATTTACAGGTGTTTGGATCTGAAAAAGAGCTGCGCAGTGCTTTTTCTAACCTGATTTTTAATGCCATTAAATACACGCCACCAGGCTCGGAAATTCTGGTGCGTTGGTATCATGATCGTGAAGGGGCTCACCTGGACGTTCAAGATAATGGCCCAGGCATTGCAGCAGAGCACCTACCACGGTTAACTGAGCGTTTTTACCGTGTTGATCAAGGCAGAGCATCCAGCACAGGGGGAACGGGTTTGGGGCTAGCCATCGTCAAGCATGTGATGCTACGCCATCAGGGCCGCTTAACGCTAGAAAGCACACTCGGGGAAGGCAGCTGCTTTACTTGCCATCTGCCCAACACGCGTATTTTTTTGCTTACCCCAGGTTTGCAAGTAAACGCTTAAACTCCTGAGCGGTTTCTGCTTCCTGCTTCAGCAGTTGCAAGCGTATAAAAGCCAACTCGCTTTGAGGTTGCCGCTCAGCCAGCTGCAGGCTCGAAACATAGCTGCGCAGGCTGACTTTAATTGGCCCCGCTTCGGCATCGCTGACCAGCCCCAGGTGTACTTCACTGGCCAGCTCCGGCAAAAAGTCGGCTCGCTTAACCAGCACCAGGGCTTCACGTGCATTCAACTCGCGCAGAGTCACTGCAGCACGCTGATTAGCCTGCATAACCAGTGCTTTGGGCAGCGGCGCTTTACGCGTAGAAGCGGGTGGACGAGTGGTTTTACCTGCAGCCAGCAGCTCTGCGCCACCCGCTGCGCCTATGCGATCCTTGCGAGCCATCTGGGTTGCTTCTTCCTGAGTTAAGCGACCACTTTTAATCAGTTGTTTGATTACTTTTTTGTACAGCTGGTCAGGCGTGAAGGGCTTAGCGATGTAATCATCTACACCGGCTTGCAGGGCAAGCTGCACATTCTCTTTTTTATCTAGGCTGGTCACCAGTATAAAGGGCTGTTGTTTGAGCTTTTCTTCTGCTCGAACCCACTGGAGTAATTCCAAACCAGTGATTTCCGGCATTTCCCAGTCACAGAGCACCAAGTCAAAGCTGTGGTCTTGCAGCAGGCTTTGAGCTTTACGGCCATTTTCAGCTTCGGTTATTTCAAACGAAGAATACTGGGCACGGAGCGTTTTATTAACCAGTTCACGGATAAATTTATCGTCATCGACGGTCAGCAAGCGTATTTTTTTCATGGCATCCTAGAGTTTAAAAAATCCTTGGTGACCATGCTAAATCTTTTTTGCTGGCCTGTCTGCCCAGATCTGCTAGACTTTGGCGATATAACCAAGCAAAACACTCAAGTAAATTGGAGGTTTCTAGTATGACTATTAAGGTTGGTGATCGTTTACCGAATGTCGAACTGCGCGTGATGGGCAAAGAAGGGCCGCAGCCAGTGCACACGCAAGAACTCTTCGCAGGCAAAAAGGTGGTGCTTTTTGCCGTACCTGGAGCCTTTACACCCGGCTGCTCGCTAACCCACTTGCCTGGTTATGTGGTCAAGGCGGATGAACTGCTAGCCAAGGGCGTTGATCAGATTATTTGTACTTCAGTCAACGATGTTTTTGTGATGGATGCCTGGGGTAAGGCGCAGAATGCTGAGAAAATCCTGATGTTAGCTGATGGTTTGGGTGAATTTGCCGCTGCTTTGGGTTTAGACCAGGATCTGAGTGGGCCACAACTGGGCCAGCGCAGCCAGCGTTACGCCATGATTATTCAAGATGGTCAGGTCGAGCTGCTGAATATTGATGCCAAAGGGGTGGACAAGAGCAGTGCAGAAACCCTGCTCGCGGCACTGTAACGCCTGAGCAAGACCAGGTTGGTCAGGCTCCGGCCTGGCCGGCTGCCTGCAACAAAAATGTCATCTTCTTCCTGCATCCTGCCGTGGAATTTAACATCCATGCAGGAAGAACCATGCTGTATCTTAACCAAAGTTCCATTTCCGTCCGCCTATTATTACTGGGTGGTCTGCCGCTTCTACTGCTCGTCGCTAGCCTGCTGATCACCTATCAGGCCTCCATTCATAAAGACAGCTTGTTTGATCGCCTTTATTCAGGCCATCTGGTGCTTTTGGATGATCTCTTGCAAACCCAGCGCCTGCTGGAACAAGAAGCGCTGGATTCAATACAGCGTTACCGCGCAGGCTGGCTATCTGATACCGGTGTGACTCAAGAGGTAGCAGAGCACCTTAGCCAGGCCGAAACCCACTGGAGTGCTTACCGCAAGGCTCGCGGCAGTGAGCTGAATGCTTTGGAGCAGCAGGTGGAGCAGCAGCTGCAAGCTGCCTTGGTGCTCTATCAGCAGTGGCTGGAGCCTATCGGAAGTGATGCCCTGCAAGTACGTATTCTCAATACCTCGACCGTTAACCATCAAATCGGCGAGCGACTCACGCCTCTGGGACAGAGCATTCGCGATCTGGTCGCAGAGCATCTGCAGGCTGCCGAGCAGGTGCAGTCTGAGGCGGCCCAGCTAACCGACTGGCAAGCCCAGGCTTATATGCTGGGTGGTGGTTTACTGGTGCTGAGCGGTATTCTTCTAGCCTGGCGGGTACAAGTCTCAATTCAGCGGCCTTTATTGAAACTCTATCGGCATTTGACCCAGGTGCAACAGCAATCGGATCTAACACTAAGGCTGAGCCTCCACGGTAAGGATGAGATCGCACAAACCGCCCAGGCAGTTAATGGCCTGCTGGAACATTTCCATCAACTGATTCAAGAAACCCTGACCCAAGCCAGTCAGCTAAAACGCCATGCCAGCAATATGCATGAAATCAGCAGTGAGATTAGTAGCGAGGCAACCGATCAGGCGGGTGAAGCGCGCAGCCTGGCTTCAGCTATGCAGCAGTTGAATTTATCGATACAGGACATTGCGGACTCAGCTGTAAAGGCAGAGCAGCAGGCTAAAGCCGCTGAAAA
>SKIX01000072.1 GCA_007116195.1 Marinospirillum sp.
ATGGCCGGATCTGATTAAAGGCGTGGCTTTACTCGGCCTTTTGATCGCTATTATTTTTGCTAGCAACTGGCTGCTTATTGGTTCACTTCGTGATCAAGTGGATGTAGCAAGATCTGAGCAGGCAGAGCTTTATGAGCGTTATCGAGTGCGCGCTTTCCAAGCCGCTAACCTGGAAGCTTACCAGCAACAAATGAAGATGATGGAAGCTACATTTAATGAGTTGCTTGGCAAGCTTCCAGCAGCGCGCGAAGTGCCGAGGCTTTTAGAGGATATCCAAGAGCAAGCTAACTTGCATCGCTTAGACTTAAGAGCTCTGAGCTTAAGAGATGACCAGAGAAGGGACTTTTATTCCGAATTGCCTTTTGAAATACGGGCTCAGGGTAGTTTTCATCAACTTGCTAGCTTTATGGCAGGCATTAGTAGCCTTGATCGCATTATCACCTTGCATGATTTTACCTTCTCGCCCATAGAGACAGGTCAGCCCACTCAAATCAACCTGGTTATTCAGGCACGCACTTATCGGCATGATGAGCAACCCGGATCGAGGGAGGCTCGCTAAATGCTTAGACAAAAGAGTTTAATGATCCTGCTTGCTCTAGGTATACTGCTAATACTTAGTGGCTGTGTAGAGCGCCCGCAGCTTGATAAAGTAGAGCAAAAGCTACAAGAGCTTAAAGAAAGGCCAAGCGGTCGCATTGACCCTTTACCAGAATTCCCAGAGCCACATGTTGCTCGCTATTCACGTAGCAATCAACGCGATCCCTTTACGCCTGATCGTGTTCAAGTACTGACGACTCCTGCTACAATTTCAAGCTTGGCTCCTGATCTTGATCGCCCAAGGCAACCCTTGGAGAAGTGGCAGTTGAGTGACTTATCTTTGCGCGGTGTAATGCAGCAAGGCAGCAAGGTGCGTGCTTTGGTTTTAACGCCTGAGCGTGAGTTGATAAGTGTAGAAGTTGGTGATTATATTGGACAGAATCACGGTCAAGTCATTGCTATTAACCCTCAACAGGTTCATTTGGTTGAATTGGTATATGACAACCAAACAGGCTGGCAGGAACGCAAACAAGAGCTCTCTATTTCCAGGTAGGAATGATGAATAATTACTCACTTAAAAGAAACTTTCACTGGTTTAGCCGGCCGATTCTGTGGTTTGGCTTGTTGATATGGAGCTGCGCAGTAGCTGCCGAGTCTCAGAGTATTGATGGCCTGGACTTCCAACGCAACCAGCAAGGGCAAGCCGTCTTAATTCTAACCTTTTCTGGTTCTCCTGTCCTACCCGCTACTCAGATAAGCGACTCAGGGCTGGAGCTAAGCTTTGCTGATACACAGGTCGTAGAAAACCTTCAGCACCTTTATGATACTAGTGATTTTAATACCCTAGTTTCGAGTTTAAGCGTTGCGCAGGTCGCCGAAGCGACTGAGGTTAGCTTAGAGATCAATTCAGCTTTTAGTCACTCTCTTCACCAGGAAGATAAAGAGCTGCGTTTAGTGGTTTCCGCTAAGGCTGGTGCTAGAGAGACAAGAGGCTCTTCTCGCCACTTTCAGTACACAGGCGAGCCTATGAGCTTGAGCTATCAAAATATTCCTGTTCGTCAATTACTAAAAGAACTTGCAGATTTTTTAGGCTTGAATTTGGTGGCAGGTGAAAATGTTCGTGGTGAAATTACTTTGCAGTTGCAAAATGTGCCTTCTGACCAAGCCTTGGACTTGATTTTAAAAACTCAAAACCTTGCAAGCCGTCAGGTGGGTAACGTCCTCCTGGTCGCACCAACCAGTGAACTTGTTGACCTAGAAGAACAGCAGTTTGCTGCACAACGCTCTGAACAAGCGATGGAGCCCTTGGTTGATGAATTTATTCAGGTTCATTTTGCTCGAGCTGAAGATTTACACGCATTTATACTGGGCGACGTAGGTACCTCTGAAACCCGAACCACAGCGATTAGCGCTGGGCTCTTTGATCAACAGTTAGAGCCGTCTACCAGCCAAAGCAACCAAGCTAGACGCTTTTTGTCTGATCGAGGCCATTTAATGGTCGATCGCCGAACCAATCAAGTGTATGTGCGGGATACCGCTGAACAAGTAGAGCGTGTTCGTCAAATTATCCGCACCTTAGATGTACCTGTTGAGCAGATTATGATTGAGGCGAGGATCGTTATTGCTCGCACTGGAGCTGTTGACGATATAGGCGTTACCTGGGGGCTGAGTCGAGCTGCAGGTGAAGCTAGCAGTGAATTTTCTTCTACCGCATCACGCCGAATTGGTTTCGGTTCTAGCGACTTTGAAAGTGAAAGTTCGCGAGGCTCAGCTGTTAACTTCAACCCTAGCTCTGGTATCGGTATTGGTTTTGTTAATAATAACTTCTTGCTAGATTTAGAACTCGCTGCTTTGGAGTCAGAAAACCGCAGTGAAGTCATCTCTCGACCTAAAGTAATTACCTCAGACAGAGTTCAGGCAACCATTACTTCTGGTGAAGAAATTCCCTATCAGGGCCGCGATGATGATGGCAACCCCGTCATTATCTTCCGAAATGCAGCGCTACGCCTTGAAGCAACACCTCATATTACTCACGATGGCCGTATTCTCATGGATCTGGATGTCAGAAATGACTCCAAAGGCGAAGCTACGAATATTGGTTTTACGATTAATACTGAATCTATGCAAACCCAGGTTTTGGCCAATAATGGTGAAACCATTGTGATCGGCGGCATTTTTACCTCACAGACACTCGAGTCAGAGTCTAAGGTGCCCATACTAGGTGATTTGCCCTTGATTGGTGGGCTATTTCGCAATAGTTTTAGCCAGCAAGAGAAAGTCGAGCTACTGATATTTATTACACCTCGGATGCTCGAAAGTAGCTTCACTGAGCTTCAACAGGCTGCTAGAAGGCCGAGCCAAACTAACCCTTCTCCCGCTACTGAAACTCCTGAACACAGACTGGTGAACAGCGCTGCAAACAAGAACAATAGCCTGAAACAAGAAGCGGTTGCTTCAGTACCTGCAGCACTGGAGGTTGATGAGTTGACTTATATTCTTCAGCAGCCTGAGGATCGCTTTGTGCTTCAGGTTTATGCTGATAGTAGTCGTGAAAGGGCAGAAGACTTAATTCAAAACCAAGCTCAACCGGAACAATTTACTTTGGTTCCAACAGTTTACGATAGTCAGCCGTGGTATATTGTGATTTATGGTGATTATCCAGACTCCTCCTCAGCTTCAGCAGCAATTGAAAGCTTGCCAAGGTCGTTACAAAGAACTCAGCCTTGGGCAAGAAGCTATCGTGTTATGCAACGTTTAGTTAGAGCCAGAGTTAACTTGGAGTAGGCAACATGATGCAGAGTGTCGACTCCTGCACAACAAATATTGTTTTAGTCGGCCCTATGGGAGCCGGCAAAAGTACCCTAGGCAAACTTCTAGCCAGAGCTTTCAAACGGCCTTTTTATGACTCCGACCAGGTCATTGAAGAGCGCTGCGGTGCCAGCATTCCCTGGATCTTTGATCTTGAAGGAGAAGAAGGCTTTCGTGCGCGTGAAACCCAGGTTTTAGCTGACTTAGCCCAGCTCCAAGGCATAGTGTTGGCAACCGGCGGCGGTGCCGTTTTACGCGCAGAAAACCGCAAGTATCTTAAACAAGCTGGAATCGTTATTTTTCTGCGTACCACTGTTGAGCAGCAGCTACTTCGTACCCGTAAAGCCAACAATCGGCCTCTTTTGCGCACAGCCAATCCCCGTCAGCGCCTGGAAAGGATGCGCTTGGAACGCGATCCGTTGTATGAGTTAACCGCTGATATTATTATCAATACGGATCAGCGCCCCCCTAAACAGATGGTTTTAGAAATCAAAAATCAACTTCTTAAACACTTAGAAAACCGAGATATTCATGCAAAGTCTGCACCTTGATTTAGGCGAGCGTAGTTATGCTATCCATATCGGCTCCAACCTGCTCAGCCAGGGTGAGCTGATTACTCCCCTTTTAACAGGTCAGCAACTTCTGATCGTCACTAACACTACTGTCGCCCCTCTTTATCTGGAAAAGCTAAAAAAAGGACTGCTTAAAGCAAACTCTAGCCTGAAGATCCAAACCTGTATTTTGCCCGACGGTGAGCAGTATAAAAATCTAGCTCACCTGGAAAAAATATGGGACTGCCTCCTAGAAGCCAACTTCAACCGCAAGGCAACTTTAATGGCTTTAGGCGGTGGTGTTATTGGCGATATGACCGGCTTTGCTGCAGCTTGTTATCAGCGAGGCGTTAACTTCATTCAGCTACCCACTACTCTTTTATCTCAAGTCGACTCTTCTGTCGGGGGTAAAACTGGGGTTAATCATCCGCTGGGTAAAAATATGCTGGGAGCTTTTTGGCAGCCCAAGCTCGTTCTGGCAGACACCACAAGTTTAAAAACCCTACCCCCAAGGGAGCTGGCTGCAGGTATGGCTGAAGTCATCAAATATGGCTTACTCGGCGACCCAAGCCTGTTAGCTTGGCTAGAGCAGCATATGGAAGCTCTAATACAAGGTGATGAGAGTCTACTTACTGAAGCCATCGCTCGCTCTTGCCAGTGCAAAGCCGACATCGTAGCTGAAGATGAACGAGAAGGTGGGCAAAGAGCACTACTGAATTTAGGCCATACCTTTGGTCATGCGATCGAAACTGAAATGGGTTATGGTCAATGGTTGCATGGTGAAGCGGTTGCTGTCGGCATGTGGTTAGCAGCGGATCTTTCACGCCGCCTGGGTTGGCTGCAGAATACTGACTGTGACCGGGTTGAAGAGCTCTTGCAAAGAGCCCAGCTGCCTACCCGACCACCCAAAAGCATGACTCCTGCAAGCTTTTTAAAGCACATGGCGGTCGACAAAAAAAATCTGGATGGCCAGCTACGGCTAATTTTACTAAAACAGCTCGGCCAAGCAGTTATCCATACACTCTGCGAACAACAAGAGTTAGATGACTGCCTGACTGCTGCACTTAACACTGGCCGCTAAAGCTAAAATAGGCGCAACCCCATGACCTCTGGTATCATTAAGTATTGTTTTGCGACCCAATCTTCTAGGGAGTCGATGGTATGCCATCCAGGGAACCGTCTTTAAGCGCCTCAGCCACTTCCACAAGTGAGCAGGTGCAGCTGCTTGAACACCTAAACAACCAAGCTGTGTTTTATCCAGGTCGCCAACATGGTAAGCACCTCGATTTACTTGTGCACCTTAGTCGCTACAGTAACCTGCTTCTTACCGTTACCGGGCCCACAGGCAGTGGCAAAACTCACCTAAAAAACAAGCTGAAAGATCAAATTGATTCTGGAGTTACGGCAGTTAGTCTGGATGCTCAAAAAGTCAGCCAGGCCCCGCAACTGCTTGCCGCTCTAGAGAGCGCTCTGCGTTTGGATATTCCACCCCAAGCAGATACCCGCCTTTATCTGGAAGAAATACGCAACCACACACAAAATTTAAGTGAAGATGGTGGTAGCTGCTTGCTTTTAATTGATAATGCTGAAGCCTTGGATCAAGCAGCATTAGATTTATTATTAGAGCTAGCAACAACGAGCAATGATAGCCGTCGCCCGCATATTGCTCTGTTTGGCCGTGAGGACTTAGCTAAACGATTAAATGATCGAGCTAATCAGCCTCGTTTTGAGGCAGTCGGTCATCACCTGCCACTAGAAGCCTTTAGCGAAGCAGAGGCTCGAGGCTACCTGGAGCACCGCTGTAATAGTGTTGGTCTGGCTTTGCCGTTAAATGACCAGCAATTTCAGCGTGTCTACAAGGCCAGCAGAGGCTGGCCTGGTCTTTTGAATACGGCTTTGATTGAAGAGCTGGAAATGCTAGCTTCTACAGAGGCACCAGTAATGAAAGAAGCGGAACCTACTCCTCCCAAAAAAACAACTAAAAAACCTTCTAAAAAAATTCAGTTAGACCAATCGACACTGATCTATGCTGCAATTGGAGTGCTTATTTTAGTAGTCTTGGTGATTGCCTTTTTGTATGCTGGTAACTCAAAAGATAGCACTATCTCTCCAACAGCAACAGGGCTTATTTCCCGCTCACAAGAGATACGCCAAGACACCTGGGAGGCGGCGGCCCCTGCAACTCAGGGTCGTGAAGCTCTGGAACAGGTCGAGCAAGAAGTTAGGCAACGTGCACCCTTAGAGGAAACCCTGCCTGAACCTGAAGCAGTGGATACCCTTGATGCTCCGCCACCCGAGCCAGATCCAGAACCAACACCCAGAACAGATGGATTAGATGATGCTCCCCCCACAATCAGCGAGCTGGACACGCCTATTGAACCACCCAGCACAGTCGTAGAGGAAGCCCCAAGGGGTCGCTTCCAAGATGAAGGGAATCGACGTGAAGCTTGGCTCATGGACAGAAACCCTCAAAACTTTACGCTTCAGATGTTAGCCAGCTCCGAAGAAAGCACTATTACTGGTTTTATTGCTGAGCAGAGCAACCCAGAGCAGTTTAATTACTACCGCAGAGATCATGCTAACAGCCCTTGGGTTCTTGTTTATGGTGATTACTCTAGTCGAGCTGCCGCAGAAGCTGCGCGAGACAACCTGCCAAGCAGCCTGCGCAACCAGCAGCCTTGGTTAAGGAGTTTCCAAGGCATTCAAAATGATTTAGAAAGCCGTTAAGCCACTAACTTTCTTGTGTTTTAAAAAGCCGCCCTACTGAGGCGGCTTTTTTTGTGTCGAAAAAGTGCAGAAAAAAA
>SKIX01000176.1 GCA_007116195.1 Marinospirillum sp.
CGAGGTTTTTGCCCGCTGAAAGGTGCTTTGCAGCTATTGCTTATGCTGTTGTAAACAAAGAAAAGATTGGTGCGTGGATAGCTGGCTAGGTTGTCGGGTGAGCCATGCATGATATTACACTCGTGGAATACCAGGGTACCCGGTTTTCCAAAAGCACCTGCCAGGCCACCGCCTTCTTTAATCAGCCAATCCAGGCTGGCCAGATCTGGAGTTCCTGCCTCCTGTTTACGCAGAGACTGCTTGTAGTTGTCTTCAGGCGTGGTGCCCGCGCAGGAAAGATAATGTTTGTGAGAACCAGGAATCAAAAAGAGGGGGCCGTTGAAAGGATCGTTTTCGGTTAGCATGATCCAGCCGGTTACCGCACGCATTTGCGGCATCCCATCTTCCACATGCCAGGTTTCAAAATCGGAATGCCAGGGGAAGGAGCGACCTTTCATGCCGGGTTTGACGTTAACGCGAGACTGGTGCAAATAAACGTCATCACCCAGGAGTTGGCGGGCAATGTCCAGCAGGCGTGGGTCTCGCGCCACTTGTTGAATATACTTACTAAAGAAGTGGGGCTGAAAGATAGAGCGCAATTCCTGGCTATCAGGTTCAACGATCATTTCCTGTTGGCCTTGGAGTTGCTGCTTAAGTTGCTTGAGTTCGCTTTGAAGAGGTTTAACCAGGTCTTCAACTGCACCGGGCAGGATAATAAAGCCCTGCTCTTCAAAGTGATCTAGCTGCTGCTGGTTAAGTGAAAAGTGTCCAGGCTGATCAGCATCACCCCAAACGACTGGGTCAACTCGTGGTAGCCAGCGAGCCTCGCCGCCCGTACGGGAAGGATAAAGGTCGGTAATCTGCATATCCATGATGTTTTCCTCCTAGAGTATTAAGTAGTCAGGGCTCTCCAAGTGGTTAAAAAATTTAAACGTTAACCCATGCCTGCTTCCTGATCGCAGGGTTCATTTGACCTGCGCTGTTCAGGTGAACGAGACGGGTTAGAGGCGTTTTCGTGTTAACTTAAGGTTCCGATGCGAGTCATCGAAAAGATTAAAGGCCGTCAGAAAAGCGGCCAGATTTACTTCTACAGGATCTACTTGAGGGTTAAGGCAATCGATTTCAAGGCCTCGAAGTTGAACAGTTTTTTATGTCAGCTAAAAGCCGCTCGACAACGGCAGCTGCTTTGGATTCAGGGTCAGGACCCCGAATTTTGTCGTGCACGAGCCAAGCAGGTTATTCAGCTAGCCGCGTGGCAGCAAGGCTGGTGGGTGGCTGCTTGTCCAGAGCGGCTGGCTGGCTTTAGTTTGCCTGAGGGGGTGAGCCTGTTGCCAGCGTCCTCCAGCCGCAAACACCTGGGCAGTGAAACCCAGGTTGTGGTTATGGATGCTTTTACGGGTTTAAGCCCGGATGCTTGGGGCGCTTTGGCTGGCACCCTGCAGGCAGGTGGGCTACTGCTGTTATTAAGCCCGGAAGACTGGGCTAACTTTGCTGATCCTGACTATCGGCGTTTAGCGCCCTGGCCTTGGCGTCCTGAGCAACTAAGTCGGCGCTTCTTAAGCCTGAGTCAGCAACAATTAAATCAGGCTGCCATTGCGGTATGGCCCGCTACAGCAACTCAGCCGCAGTGGCCGCCAGTTACAGCAGTCAAGCCAGCTGCTCTGGCGAAGAAGGGTTGGGGTGCAAAAACTCAGGATCAAGAGCAGGCGATCACTCAATTGGTTGAAGTTTGGCAAAGTCAGCGGCCTGTTCCTAGTGTGCTCACTGCTCATCGTGGTCGTGGTAAAAGTGCTGCCTTGGGTTTGGCGGCAGCTCTTTGGTTGGCGGATCAGCCTGATAAAAAACTACTGGTCACTGCGCCCAGTTTTGCTGCCAGTGAAACCCTGTTGCAGCATTTTCAGCAAAAGCTGGCGGACCTTGGACGGACTGATTTAAACGATCAGCTTTTGCGCCTGGCACCTGACCAGCTGTTGCGTCAGCTCCCCGCTGCTGATCTTATTCTGGTTGATGAGGCTGCGGCCTTGCCTGTGCCTCTATTGCAAAAATTACTGCACCTAAGCCCTAGAATTGCTTTTGCCAGCACTCAACAGGGGTATGAAGGGAGTGGCCGAGGTTTTGCACTCAGATTTTATAAGCATTTAACTGAGCAGACACCTGGCTGGCTCGCTTTACAATTGGATGAGCCGATACGCTGGGCCCTAGGTGACCCTTTGGAAAGCCTAACGAATCAACTGCTGCTTTTGGATGCTCAGCCACCGTCCTTTGAACGTTTGTCTGGCTCAGCCTGTCTGCCCCAAGCCTGCTGGTTAACACGTGATGCTTTGATTAAGGATCACCAGCTCTTGCGGCAAGTCTTTGGGTTGCTGGTTTGGGCGCACTACCGTACCTCGCCTGATGATTTGCGTCAGCTTTTAGATACTCCCGGAGTACGCCTGGCTGCTTTGTTAAAAGACGGTCAGCCTTTGGCCTTAGCCTGGATTCAGGAAGAAGGCGGTATGGATTCCGAGTTGGCAGAGGCCATTTTTATGGGGCTAAGACGCCCTCAGGGTCATTTGCTCGCTCAGTCGCTAAGTTTTCATGCAGGCTACCCTGAGGCGGTGCAGCTTAAAGGCTGGCGCGTGCAGCGGATACTGACACACCCGGAAATGCAGCGTCAGGGTTGGGGGAGCCAGTTGCTGGCCTGGGTTAGGTCGCAAGCAAGGAGTCAGCCTCAGCCACCTGACTGGCTGGGCAGCAGTTTTGGTGCAACGCCAGAATTACTGCCTTTCTGGAAGGCGGCAGGTTATCAGCCAGTGCGCCTAGGCATAACCCGTGATCAAGCCAGCGGCGAGCATACTTTACAGGTGTTGCAAGGTTTAACAGCGAACGGCAGGCTGTTGCAGCAAGAGTTGCAGTCACGCTTTATGGAAACCCTGCCTGACCAGCTGCAAGGGCCTTTAAATTGGTTGCCAGCGGCTTTGGTGGTGGCGCTTTATCAGCAGCTTGATCAACAGCAGCAGGGGTTCAGCGTGCCGTTAACTGCAGCTGATCGTCAGGAGTTGTTCGCTTTTACTCAAGGGCATCGCCCCTGGGCTGTTAGCCTGACCGCTTTAAAAAGGTGGCTCTTGCAGCGTCTTGCTTTGCCAGCAACCTCAGCTGAACTGAGTCAGCTAGCTCTGTGGGTGAGCTTCTTGCTGCAGGGTCAAAGTCAGGAGGCGTTAATCGAGAAACTGCAGGTATCTGGCAAAAAACAGTTTAATCAATGGCTGCGACAGAGCTGTCGCCAGCTGTCACAAGTTTCTGTTGGCAAACAAAGAGAGTAGGCAGCGCCGAGCTTTTATTTTAAGATGCCTGCCTGTCTTTTTAGCCTTGCTCACGCAGAGCTTATTTTGCTGCTTTCTTTAGGAGAAATTCATGTCCAAGCGTTTTCTGGTTGCTAGCCTGCTCGGTTTGGTTGTTAGCTTAGGTGCAGCAACGCAGGCAACAGCGGCAACCAGCCATGCTTTTGGCTACGATGTGTTTCGTCAAATCGATCGTACTTTTGATGATGGCCAAGCCAACCTGACTTATCAGGTTTCTGTCGGTCGGCGTTCCGCTTTGGTTGCGGGCTTTGCTTTAGGTGATGACTACCAGGTTTATGAAGCGGGCTTTAAGCGCTATAACGAAAAGTATTTAAGCGGCACCTTCTTTCAGCTGGGTGCTGCCTACTGGCGTGGCGATGTTAATGACTCAGATCTGGGTGCGGATTTGCGTTTAGGCTATGAGTTGCCAGTTAACCGCTGGATGGTGCTCAGCGGCGCGGTAAGTCTGCTCTATGGTATTGATCTGCCAACCAGTCAGGCCAAGGGCGAAGATTTACATGTTCGCCCCCACCTGGGTTTTAAAGTTCATTTTTAACTGGCTGCAGCTGGGCGCAAATGGGCTTCCAAGGCTTGACGCAGTTCACCTTCTAAAGGTTGAGATGCCTTCTCGGCAAAACTATAGTGAACAAGAATGGCCTGGCCTTTTGCACCCAGTACACCCCCTTGCCAAGCTTCTTGCCCTACAGTAAAAGAGCTTTTGCCAATACGGTCGATGTAGGTTCTGATTTCAACCTCTTGCCCATAAAATAGCTCGCCAACAAAGTCGACTTCAATTCTTGCTAAAATCAGTTGCCATTTCTTGGGGTCTAGGTCGGGTGTGAAAATTTTAAAAACATCATTGCGAGCCAGTTCAAACCAGATAGGCAGACGTGTATTGTTGATATGGCCTAAAGCATCCGTGTCGGTAAACGCGGGTGTTAAAGAATAACTAAACATAATTGAAGTTCCTTGTGCTTCATAGGTTTAACAAAAAGGCTACAATTAAAGAATTGCCTTAAAAGCAGTTAACGTTAACGTAAGCTTCTTGGTAGAGTCAGGCAAGAATAATAACTAAGTTTTTACTGTTTGAGGGTTCTATGCTCAGAAATTTTCGAATTCAGCACCGTATTTGGATGATCAACCTGCTTGCAGTTGTTGGGATGCTGGTCATTCTGCTGGTCGCTGTTAATCGTCAGTATGCGGAAATGGAAAGCCTCAAACTGCAAGAAATCCAACACCTGGTCGATGTGGCTGAAGGCATAGTGGATGACTACTACGCCAGAGTTGAGCAGGGTCAGTTCACTAAAGAAGAAGCTCAAGCCGAAGCCTTGGATCGCGTGAGTGCGATGATTTATGGTGAATATGCAGACTATGTATGGGTGCATGATGCGGCTATGAATATGTTGGCTCATCCTAGTCCTGCACTCAGGGGTAACAATCTGGCTCAGTTGGAAGACGTACATGGCAAACCCTTTTTCCGAATGCTTAATGAAGAAGCTTTAGAGCAGGGCGAATCGATAATGCCTTACTATTGGAATCGTCCAGGTGATGATGAGCCAGTACCCAAGCTTTCTTATGTTCGCTCCTACCCTAAGTGGGACTGGCTGATAGCGACCGGTGTTTATGTGGATGATATTGATGACCAGTTTGTGCGCAGCTTGAAAGAACTGGGGGCCATTTCTTTCGCTATCCTGGTCTTGCTGCTAGGGCTGGGCTTAATGATTACGCGTTCTATTACCCATCCTTTAGAAAAAACTGCCGCTGCGATGGCCAATATCAGTAAAGGTGATGGTGACCTAACCGTACGCCTGCCTGAAAAGGGTAAAGACGAAATTGCTGAGGTTGCTCACCACTTCAATAGCTTTGTAACCAAAATTCAGGAGTTGGTGGCCCAGGTAAGTAGCTCCGTAAGTGCTGTGGCTGCTGCTGCTGACCAGCTGTCTGCTGTGTCTGAGCAGGGGCATAAAACACAGCAACAGCAGACACAAGAAACAGACCAGGTGTCTACGGCGATGAATGAAATGTCAGCCAGCTTTCATGATGTCGCACAAAATGCCAGTGAGGCTGCAACAGCTGCGAATGAAATGGATGCAGCCGCCTTAGAGGGCAGCCAAAGTGCTGGTGAAGCCAGTCAGGCTATTGCAAGTCTGGCGGCTAAGGTTAAAAGCTCGACGACTGTTATTCATCAGCTGAGCGAAGATACCAGCAACATCAGCACCGTTTTGGATGTCATCAATGGGGTTGCCGAGCAAACCAACCTTCTGGCTTTGAATGCTGCCATTGAAGCGGCTAGAGCTGGCGAAGCGGGTCGTGGTTTTGCGGTGGTTGCCGATGAAGTTCGCTCCTTGGCGAGTCGTACCCAGGAAAGCACTCAGGAAATACACCGCATGATTACCCGCCTACAAGAGGGTGCAGAGCAGGCGGTTGAGTCTATGGACGCAAGCTACAAAGAAACCGAAGCGACCGTTGCTGCTGCAGAAAAGGCTGGTGCTTCTTTAGATACGATTGCAGCGGCTGGTGAGCGCATTCGTGATATGAACCAGCAAATAGCAACAGCCGCAGAGCAGCAGGCTGCTGTTGCTGAAGAGATTAACCAGAATATTGTGAACCTGGTTGACCTCTGTCAGGAAAGCAGTGAAGCGACAGGTCATACGCAAGCATCAAGCAGTAGCCTCTCGGCTTTGGCTGAGCAGCTACAGCGCCTAGTTGGCCAATTTAAGGTTTAGCTATGCAGCCAGATTTCACTGCCTCTTTAAACCGTAAGGGGGTTGCCAGTCTTAAGTGGCAGCGTTATGAAAACCAGGATGTGATCCCCATGTGGGTCGCAGATATGGACTTATCCGCACCTGAAGCCGCGAAGCAGGCTTTACACCAGGCTGTTGACCTGGGTGCTCTAGGCTATGGTGAGGTGCCGGCCAGCCTTGAAGAGGCCTTTCTTGCCTGGTGCCAACAAAACTATGCCTGGCAACCCGAAAAAGACTGGCTGGTTTGGCTGCCGGGGGTGGTGCCTGGGTTTAACTTTGCTGTACAAGCCTTAACAAGTCCACAAGATCAGTTGTTTGGACAAACCCCCGTTTATCCTCCGTTAAGACTTTTAGGGCAGGTGCGAGGGCGCAAACAGCATAGCTTGCCGCTCCTGCCTTCAACAACTGAACCCAGCGGCTGGTCTCTGCAATTAGAGCGTTGGGCTGAAGCCTTAGACCCTGCAACTCGGGTGCTGCTAGTGTGTAACCCGCAAAATCCTACAGGTCGCATCTATACTGCTACTGAGCTGGAACAGCTGGCTCAGCTGGCAGAAGAAAAGCAGCTACTGGTGATTAGTGACGAAATTTGGGCCGATTTGTTGCTGGA